>CAVBMP010000031.1:0-6744 GCA_963596555.1 Bacteroides helcogenes | reverse complement strand
AATTATAGCTTTTTTAGTAAATGATAAGTTATCTATAATATTCTTTTTACTTTCATATATAATTGTTGGCTATAAAATAATTTATAAAGCATTTAGAAATATTATAAGAGGAAAAGTATTTGATGAAAATTTTCTTATGACAATTGCGACTTTAGGAGCATTCTTTATTAATGAAATACCTGAAGCAGTAACTGTTATGCTTTTTTATCAAATAGGTGAATTCTTTCAAGATTATGCAGTTAATAAATCAAGAAAATCAATTAGTTCTCTTATGGATATAAGACCTGATTATGCAAATGTGGTTAAGGGAAAAGATACTGTAAAAGTAAATCCAAGTGAAGTTAAAATTGGAGATATAATTGTAGTTAAACCAGGTGAAAAAATACCTCTTGATGGTATAGTGGAAAGTGGGGACTCTGCGCTTAATACATCTGCATTAACTGGTGAGAGTAAATTAAGAAAAGTTGATATTGGAGATGAAGTGTTAAGTGGTTCTATTAATACAAGTGGAATATTAAAAATTAAGGTTACTAAAGAATTTAGTGAATCTACTGTTAGTAAAATATTAGAACTAGTAGAAAATGCTAGTAATAGAAAGAGTGAAAGTGAAAACTTTATTACTAAGTTTGCTAGATACTATACACCTATTGTTGTAATAGTGGCAATTTTATTATCAGTAATTCCGCCAGTGATTTTTAATCAAGACTTTAATACTTGGATTTATAGAGCATTATCATTTTTAGTAGTGTCTTGTCCATGTGCATTAGTTGTATCTATACCACTTGGGTTCTTTTCTGGAATAGGTGCTTGTTCTAAAAATGGAATACTTGTTAAAGGAAGTAATTATTTAGAAGCAGTATCTAAAAGTGAAATTGTAGTTTTTGATAAGACTGGAACAATCACTGAAGGAGAATTTAAAGTAAGAAGTATTCATAGTGTTGATATTAGAGATAATGAATTATTAAAACTTGCTAGTTATGCTGAGTATTACTCTAATCATCCGATATCTGTATCTATAAAAAAAGATTATGGTCATAAAATTAATCCTAAAAAAATATCTGATGTAAAAGAAATACCAGGTAGAGGAGTTATTGCATTAGTTGATAATAAAAAGGTAATGGTTGGTAATAATAAATTATTAGAAGAAAACAATATAGAATATGAAAAATGTGATATAATAGGTACGATAATTTATGTTGCTGTTGATAATGTTTATCATGGTTATATGGTTATCAGTGATAGAATTAAAGATGATAGTGCTCTTGCATTAAAATTATTAAAAAATCTTGGAATTAAAAAAACAGTTATGTTAACAGGTGATAAAGATGGTGTTAGTAAGAGTGTTTTTGAAAGACTTAATATAAATGAATATTATTCTGAATTGCTTCCTCAAGATAAAGTAAATATAATAAATGAACTTAAAAAGAAACTGACAGATGATGGTAAAATTGTATTTGCTGGTGATGGAATAAATGATGCTCCTGTAATAATGAGTGCTGATATTGGTATATCAATGGGAGGAGTCGGTTCTGATGCTGCAATAGAGGCATCTGATATAGTTATAATGACTGATGAATTATCTAAGATTGCTACAGTAATTAATATATCTAAAAGTACTATGAAAATAGTAAAACAAAATATTGTATTTGCGATTAGTGTTAAAATATTTGTTTTAATATTAATATCTTTTGGTATTTTAACTATGTGGAGTGCAGTTTTTGCAGATGTTGGTGTATCAGTACTAGCGATACTTAATTCAATTAGAATACTTAAAATTAAGTATTAGAAAGGGTATGTATGTTAGAGTTAAAGGATATATGTTTTGAAAGAGATAATAAAAAAATATTAGATCATATTAATCTTAAACTTGATAATAATAAATTCTATGTTATAACTGGACCTAATGGTAGTGGTAAAAGTACTCTAGCTAAAATAATAATGGGTATTTTAACACCTGATAGTGGGAAAATTATATTTAATGGAATAGATATTACTAATCTTTCTATAGATGAAAGAGCTAATATGGGAATAGGGTATGCTTTTCAACAACCAGTTTGTTTTAAAGGAATAACTGTATATGATTTATTATCTTTTGCGACAAACAATAAAATAAATAAAGTTGATGCAAGTAAAATACTATATAAAGTTGGTCTTAATGCATTAGAATATATTGATAGGGAAGTCAATAAATCATTAAGTGGAGGAGAATTAAAGAGAATAGAACTTGCTACTGTAATAGCTAGAAATCCTATCGTATCTATCTTTGATGAACCTGAAGCTGGTATTGATTTATGGAGTTTTAATAATTTAAATGAAGTATTTAAAGAAATACAAGATACAAACAAAGGAATTAATTTAGTTATTTCTCATCAAGAGAGAATATTAAATATAGCTGATAAAATTATTCTTATGGAAAAGGGTAAAATAGTTAAATTTGATAATAAAGATAATTTCTTTGATACATTATTTGGAGGTACTCATGAATAAAATAGATGATAATTTATTAGATGTAATACTTCCTAATGATATAAAAGAAGCAGATGCTTATAATATTCGTAAAGATGGAAAAGGTATTAAAAGAAAAGTAAGTCCATACATTAATATTGAATCTAAAGAAGATAATAAAGGTATTGATATTTATGTTAAAGAAGGAACAGTAGGAGGAGTATGTGATATTCCTGTAATACTAACTGAAAGTGGACTTAATGATGTTGTTTACAATGACTTTCATATAGGTGCGAATTCTGATAGTGTTATTATAGCTGGATGTGGTATTAATAATCCTAGTCATCTTACTTCAAGACATGATGGTATACATAGATTCTATATAGAAGAAAATGCTAAAGTTAAATATATAGAAAAACATTATGGTGAAGGAGTAGGAGATGGTAAAAGAGTACTAAATCCTGTAACTGAAGTATATCTAGGAAAGAATGCGTATATGGTTATGGAAACTAGTCAAATTAAAGGTGTTGATGACACTGTAAGAACTACTAAGGCAGTATTAGAAAGTGGAGCAACACTTGTTATAAATGAAAAGATTCTTACTACTGGAAGTAATAAAGCTAAAACAATATTTGATGTTAAATTAAATGGTAAAAATTCAAGTACTCATGTTACTTCAAGGTCAGTTGCTGAAGATACATCTTATCAAGAATTTAATTCAAATGTAGTTGGCAATAATGAATGTTATGGTCATGTTGAATGTGATGCAATAATTAAGGAAAATGGACAAGTAAAAGCAATACCACAAATATTTGCTAAAGATGTAAATGCTAAATTAATACATGAAGCATCTATTGGTAAAATCGCAGGTGAACAATTTATTAAATTAATGTCACTTGGTATTGATGCTAAGAGTGCTGAAGAATTAATAATAAAAGGATTTTTGAAATAAAATTCTTTTTATTTTATATTTATGATATAATACTAATGTAAGGAAAAAAATATTATGAAAGCATTATCAATTAAAAATCCATGGGCAACTTTAATAGTTGATGGATATAAAAAATATGAGTTTAGAAGTTGGAGAACAAATTATAGAGGTAAGATATTAATACATTCATCTTTAGGTATTGAAAAAGATATGCTAGAAAGATTTAAAGATTATAATTTAGAATGTATCAATGGCTATATAATAGGAGAAGCAACTCTAACAGATTGTATCTTAGTAACAAAAGAGTTTAATGATGAATTATTGAAAATTGATAAGACTGTTTATGGAAGAGCAAATCATGAAATGAAGTATGCTTGGAAACTTGAAAATGTTATTAAGTATGATAAACCAATAAAAGTAAAGGGAAGTCTTGGACTTTGGAATTATGAGGTAGAAAAATGATACATAATATGAATTTAAATAATGAACCATTTGAATTAATTAAGAGTGGAAGTAAAACTATTGAACTTAGACTTAATGATGAGAAAAGAAGACTGTTAAATGTAGGTGATGATATACTTTTTAATAATAGAAGTAATAATGAAACATTACTTGCATCTATAGTAGGTTTACATAAATATGATAGTTTTAAATCGTTATATAAAGATTTTGATAAAGTTTCTCTTGGATATAGAGAAGATGAAATAAGTGATCCTAGTGATATGAATGAATATTATTCTAAAGAAGATGAAGAAAAGTATGGTGTTGTTGGAATAGAACTTAAATTAAAATAAAAGAGGTGTTAATATGAATATATTAAGTATATGTGATAATCCAGATGTATTACAAGTTATGAGAATTATTAATATAGTTATTACAATTATTAAAATAGCGGTACCTATATTATTAATTATTTTCATTATGATTGAATTAATTGGTGCGATAACTGATGAAGAAAAACTTAAGAAAGTAACCAGTGGAGCAGTTAAAAAATTTATTGCTGCGGTTTTAATATTTTTAGTACCAACTATAGTACAAGTAATAGTAGTAGCAACATTAGGTAATGAAAATGCCGCTGATGGATATAAGAATTGTTTGAAAGATTTAACTCTTGAACAAATTAACCAAATATATGAACAAAATGCTGTTGATGCGATTACTAAAGCAGAATCAACTTTAGATTATAATGATTATTCTAATGCAGTTATACTTGTTCATAAGATAAAAGATACTGAAAAGAAAAGTAGTTATTTAAGAAGATTAGATACACTTAAATCAAAAATAAATAAAGGTTCTAGTAGTGGATCAAATTCTGGAACTGATTCTGGTAATGGTCAAGTTACTGCGAATAAATATACATTATATATGGGAGACTCTAGAACTCATGGTATGCAGATAGTAGGACTTGATAGTAATGAACAAGCTATTTGTGAAGATAATGCCATGTATGATGAATTTAAAAATCATTTAGTAAAAGCAAAACAAGTTTTAAATGATGGTAAAAAATATAATGTTGTATTAAATTATGGTGTTAATGACTTAAGTAGTATTAATAGTTATTGTTCTAAATATAAAGAGTTTATAAGTAGTGTTTCAAAAGAACATACTTTTTATATTATGTCAGTTAATCCCGTTAGAAGAAATTCTAAAAAAACAGGAGCAACAAATGAATTGATTACAAATTTTAATAATAAGATAAAATCATGTATGTCAGGTATCACTAATGTTAAATATTGTGATGTTTATGGAAGTGCTAGTTTAGATACATGGGAAAAAAGTTATTTAGAAAATGATGATATACATTATACAACTGAAGGATATAAGTTTATTCATTCTAAAATAAAGAATTGCATTGGTTAGGAGAATTTATGATAAATGTAGTATTATTTGAACCAGAAATACCTATGAATACAGGTAATATAATGAGAACTTGTGTGGCCACTAATACAAAATTACACTTGATAAAACCACTTGGATTTAGTTTAGATACAAAGTATATTAAAAGAAGTGGTGTAAATTATATTGATAAGTGTGATTATACAGTTTATGAAAATATTGATGAATTTTTTGAAAAGAATAAGGGTGAGTATTATTTTTTGACTAGATATGGACATAAACCTCATAGTAGTTTTGATTATAGTGACCCTAATAAAAATTATTATTTCTTTTTTGGAAAAGAATCAACAGGTATCCCTCCTAAAATATTAAAACCATATATAGATAGATGTATGAGAATGCCAATGACTGATAATGTACGTGCGCTTAATCTTTCTAATACAGTGGCAATAATGGTATATGAAGCATTAAGACAACAAAATTATAAAGATTTGTTATTTAATGAACCACATAAGAGTGCTAACTTTATTGAAGAAAATTAGTACTATAATATTAAAAGAAATTATGATATTATATATATAGGATAGGTGAAATTATGAAGAATAAAAAGAGTGATAAATTATGTTTTATAGCAGTGGGAATATTATTAATAGTGATTGTAGTTTTATTAATAATAAAAAGTACTTATAAACCTAAAGATGATAAAATAAGTATAACTGGTATGAATGATTATGTTAGTACAAAAATAGTAGATTCTAAGATAAATATATCTACATCTAACTATTCATTTAAATTAACAGGATACAAAGGTAAAATAGAAGATATTGTAACCATAGCGGGATGTGCTTTTGATGATAATTATAATTTAATAACTGTTTTAACTACTGAAGGGTTATATGCTTTATATGTTGGTAATAGTTATATATATGATAATATTGATAAGTCATTAAAATTAGTTAAAATAAGCGATAGAAAAAATATTAAAAAATTATATTATAAAGTAGTTGGTGATGAGAATAGTATGACTTATGACTACTTAGGATGTTTTAGATATCCATTTATAGAATATAAAAATGGTGATATTAAGGCACTAGATCCAGGAACTACTGATGTTACAAAAATGCTTAGTAATAAAGAAGATTATCAACTTATTAACATTAAATAATTAGATTGTGTAAATAATTGTAAAATATTTGTCAATTTTATTGTCAATTTGTTGTATAAAAAAGTTAAATTGGTTATATTATTATTGTAGGGAGATGGTAGAAGTGATATATCCTTCAATAGATAGATTATTAAATATTGTTGATTCAAAATACAAACTAGTTCATATTGCTGCTGACAGAGCTAAAGTTATGAAAGAATATAAACATTTTCAATGTCCTGAAAGTGAATATGTTTCTAAAAAAGAACTAGGTAGAGCTTTAGAAGAAGTAGACAAAGGATTAATAACTATTAAAGAAAACTAAGAAATTAGTTGTTAGTGTCAAGAATTTTTAGGTTTGATGACAATAAAAAAGAATAATTTTAAT
>CAVBMP010000030.1:0-5546 GCA_963596555.1 Bacteroides helcogenes | reverse complement strand
AACTATTATAGAGTGTCTTCTTTTTTATGTCTATCCGAAACCATTTTACTCAATCTCAGTTTAATTGCTACTTTTGTTTTTTTGTGTTAGCATGTTATAATAAAATAAATAAGGAGGCACTATGACAAATATATTATTTAGTGGAATAGATAAAGAGAATGGTTTTAATGATATGCAAAGTGAATGTTTGATAAAAAGCATTAAAGATGATAGTGTTATCACCTATATAGCAAGTGATTTTGATGATATCGTTAAATCTAAAAAATATTCAAATGCAATAATGAAGTTTTTTGAGACCATTGGTATTAAATTTAAAAAAGTTAATTTAGTAGATTCAAGTGTGTCTATTAATGATGCTAAGGAGATGTTAAATTCATCTGATATTGTATTTTTAATGGGAGGCAGTCCGTATTTGCAGATACAGGGAATTAATAAATATGGTCTGAAAGATAAAATAAAAACAATTGACTTAGTAATAGGTGTTAGTGCTGGTTCAATGAATCAATCTAAAAGAGTAGTATATGAAGATGAAGATTTTGATATGAAGTTATATGATTATGAAGGTCTTGATTTAGTAGATTTTAATATTTATCCACATCTTGATTTTAATAATATCGAACTTTTAAAAGAATCATTTAGAATTAGTGAAATTATACCTATAATATGCTTACCTAATGATTCATTTATTAAAGTTATCGATGGTAAAGTTGAATACTACGGACCTCATTATAGTATATCTAATAATGAAATTGATATTAGTGGTTGTGATTATGAAGAAATAAATCATACTGGAACTATACCATTAGAAAGTGAAAGATTGTTATTTAGAAAAACTACTAAAGATGATATTGATGAATTCTTTTTTATACAATTAAATCCAAATTTAAGAAGATATTTAGGAATGACTAAAGTTGGTAATAATTTAATTAAAAATAGAAAATTCTTTGATGAAAGTGTATATGACAATAAAGATTTTTATAGATGGACAATTGTAAAAAAAGATGGTAATAAAATACTTGGCTGTATCTATTTAAATATTCATGATAAAAAGGCGAGAACTGCAGGTATAGACTATTGGATTCGTGAAGATGAATGGGGTTGTGGTTATGTTACAGAAGCGGCTCAAAGAATACTTGAATTTGCATTTGATACACTTAATTTAAATAGAATAGAGAGTTGTGGTGCGAAAGATAATCCAGGTACATGGAAAGTAATGGAACATATCGGTCTTAAGTATGAAGGAGTAAGACAATCTGGTGCTTTTTATTACTATGGAGGTCTTACAGATTTGGTAATGTATGGTATTACTCGCGATGAATATTTATTTGAAAAAAATAATAAAAGGAAAACTATGATTAAGTAGTTTCTTTTTAATTATAAAAATACTTTACACTATCTTTTCATGTTAAGTGGAATTAATAAATTAACTATGTTAAAATTAAAATGGTGATGATAATGAGTAGTGAGTATATTTTACCTACTAAGGAACTTTTACTAAAAACAGAAGAATTATTTGACAAAGATAGTGATTATTTTTCTTTGAGTAAAATGATATTTAAAAAAGACTTATCTAAAAAATTAACTGTTCCACTAGGAATAGATATTACTAATGAAAAATATTATATTGATATGGAAAGTGTATCTGCTTTATTAATATGTGGTACGACTGGTAGTGGTAAAAGTATATTTTTAGATAATTTAATAGTGACATTATTACTTAAAAACAATCCTGATGAATTAAGACTTATGTTTTTTGATCCAAAACTAGTTGAATTAGGTGAGTATGATGGCATACCACATTTAATGGTTGATACTGATAAAGAATATGATGTAGATAAGCTTAATTTTATATTAAAATTATTAAAAGATAGAAAAAGATTATTAAATGGAACATCTATATTAGAACATAATAAGAATAGTAAAAATAAATTATCACAAATATTTATTATAGTTGATGAATCAATAGATATAATGAAATATGAAAATATTAATAAAATAATAAATGAAATTATTGATAATGGTGTTTCATTAGGAATACACTTAGTAATCGCAACTAATTCATATATTCAAAAAGATTTTTCAAGTAAAATGATTAATAAATTTCCATATATAATGAGTTATGATTTAACTGATAAAAATCAATCTACTTATTTAAATATAGAAGGTTCTGATTTACTGGAAGAAAAAGGAACTGTATTAGTTAGATGCAGAGATAAGAATACTATTAAATTACAAACTCCTTATATATCAGATAATGAAATTAAAAGAATAGTTGACTTTATTAAAGTTATAAATAGAGGAAGTAATTGAGATGAACTTACTTGATGAAATTAATAGTAAATTATTCCAATCAGAACATTTAAATGAAAAACATGCAAGAAAAGTTAGAGGAGTATTAAAATTAAATGGATTTGATACTACTAATTTTGAAAATAATATAAAAGACTTAATTGTATGTAAAAGTAATAATAAAAATACTCCTGGTAATTATATAAAAAGAATAAATAAACTTGTTTATAGTGATGATGATTCGTATATTCATGAGTTATTTCATGTATCTAGTTGTAATAGAAGTAAAAGTAATAATATAGGTCTTAGGATTAAAATACATAATCATTATAAATTAATAGGTATAGATGAAGGCATAACAGATTATTTAACGGTGCTTACTGGGTATAATCCAAGTTATTCAAATATATTTAGATTATGCGTTGAAATTTTGCTCTTAGTGCATGGTAATGATGTATTTACACCATATTTTGAGAATGATGGTGATAAATTTTATATGCAATTTAACGGATATAAAGACTTATTTTATTTACTTGATAAATATTATTATTTGTTAATAAGATTTATTGAATATAGAGATACTAGATTAAGTAAGTATTATTATGATATAATAGATAACATAAGCAAATGTTTGACTGATATATTAGATCAAATGATTGATAAATTTAATTGTAAGAGTTATATTATCGATAAAATAAAATTAGGTTATTTAGATAAAGATGCTAAGATATTAGGTTTTAACTCTATAGAAGAAATTTATCAATTAGGTTTGAAATAGGAGGAATATTATGGATAATTTAGATATGCTTATGGAAGCAAAAAAATATGTTGAAAGTGTAATCGGTGGTAAAACTGATGAACTAAATGATTCTGTTATGGAGCAAATAGCGGAAATATATGTTGAAAAGGCATTGCAAAGTAATAAAGATGAGTTGAATGTAATAACAGATGATTTAATTAAGAATGAAGATTTAGTTTGGGCTAGTTTTGATGATTATATGGAGCAACCAGCAAGGATTCCAGGACATTCTTGTAAATATGAAGAACCTATTGATTATATGATTAAAAATAGAATGTATAATGAAAGATTTTATGGTTCTATTGGTACTGATGAAATGGGCTTAGATGAAGAAGAATATAGTGAAGGACGTAGAAGATAATTCCGTCTTTTATTTTGATAATTTTATTTAAATTATAGTATTTATTTGATATAATTTTAATAAAGAGAGGTAGAAGAATATGAGTATATTAGGATTATGTCAAAATGGAGATGTATTATCAGTATTTAGAATTATTAATATAGTTATTACAATTATTAAAATAGCTGTTCCTATTATACTTATTGTTGTTGGAATGCTTACGTTTGCTAAGGCTATTAATATTGGTGAAGAGGATTTACTTGCTAATGCCAAAAAACAAATTATTAACAATGTAATAGCGGCAGTTCTGATATTTTTAGTGCCAACTTTTGTTAATACTATTATTAATATAGTTGGAACTGAAAATGGATATAAAGATTGTTTAAAATCTGCGACTGATGAAGGTATTGCTAAAGCGTATATTACTACTGCTGATACATTACTTGCTAAAGCAGAAAAATCAAAGAAATATGATGACTATTATGCAGCTGTTAGTTCATTATCAAGGATTAAAGATAAAACAATAAAAGAAAATTATAGAAAAAGATTAAATGTTTTATATAAAGATATAAAAGCTGCTCGAGATGCTAAGAATGCTGAAATTTCATCTAGCTTAAGTGCATCTGGTAGTTCTTCAAGTGGTAATTCTTCATGCAAAGCATCGACTTGTAATAAGACTGAACCTGATCCTAGTGCGGCTCTTAATTGTTGGCCTAGTTATATTAAAACTTCAAACTTTATATTTCCAAAAGACTCCTCAACAGGTAAACCTCTAGGAGCGTGGCCAAGTAATTATAAAAGTATTAAAACTCAATTAACTGGTTATAAAACTTATCAAAATGGTAAACTTATCATACCAACAACACCAGCCAATGGTAAATACAATTATGTATATGAACATAATGGGATTGATATTATGGCCTCATTTGGGACACCTGTCTATTCACCCGTAGATGGAGTAATTGTATATTCTGAATGGGGACATACTGTAAATAAAAGTGGTAATGAAACTTCTTATACTGTTACTATTAAATCAGATAATTATTTTACTATTGCTGGTAAAAAAGTAAATAAATTTTTCATGACTCACATGAGTGGAATAGTATATAGATGTAGTTCTGGATGTAACAAAAAAATTAAAAAAGGTCAATTGATTGGTTTTACAGGCAATGCCGCAGGTAGTACATGTGGTTCAGCTAGTTGGGCACCTCATTTGCACATAACTGTTTATCCAGATAATAATTATAGTGGCGGTCTTACAACTGCACAAACAGAAAAATTATTTAATTTAAAAACTAATATGAATATTAAAGCTGGAGGATAATTATGAAGAAAATATTTATAATTTTATTAAGCACATTTTTATTATTTGGCTGTTCAATATCTAAAAATGATGAATATTATAAAAAAGTAAGTGATACGATTGTTTCATTTTATAATGATTCTAGTTATGATAAAAATGATTTTGATTCTGATGATATAGACGCTATTGATGAATATTTAAGTACATTAACACATGATAATCAAGAAATTGATATTACTGAATATGTTAACTCATCTTCAACAACGACTAATGAAAAAAATACTGCTGGTGTGTATTCTAAAAATAATAAATGGTATATTAAATATAATGACTTAAATTTTATTGATGACTTTGATATAGAACCTTATGCTATTATAAATTGTGATGGTAAGACATTTACTTTATTTAGCAGTTCATTTTACCCAGATTATGAAACTACCACGAATGATGATGTTTATAATTATGTTTATATAGGTAGTCAAATAAATCAAAATGTTAAGAAATATGCATATCGATCTAGTTATGATGGCTCTGGCTTAATAGTGACTCTTAAACTAAATAATAATATAGAAAAAATAAGTACTAGTTTTGAAAATGTTGATGAATTTATTTCCAGTACTAGTAGTGACTCTTCAAACATAATTCTTATTATAATTATCATTGTTATCATAATTATTGGAATATTTTTTACCATAAAATTATTACATAAAATTAAAAATAGAAATAATGATTATTAATAGTTGGTTATAGTTAATTATAACTGACTTTTTATTTTATTGACAAATGTATGCAAACATGTTATAATCTAGTCAATT
>CAVBMP010000029.1:0-8520 GCA_963596555.1 Bacteroides helcogenes | reverse complement strand
TTCATATTCCATTCTAATACCAGAGGTACTTAATACTTCTTCTATTAAATCTGATAAATTATTATTTAATGAATATTCTTGTAATTTTAATATCATATTTTTAAATTCAAGTTCTTTACCACTATCAATAGCATTAAACATTGATGTATTATTAGTACTTGCTTTTAACCTTAAATTTTCAATTGATTTACTACCAATTCCTCTTTTAGGTACATTAATTATTCTTTCTAAACTAACTGAATCACTTGGATTATATATAAGTTTTAAATATGCTATTAAATCTTTAATTTCTTTCCTATTATAGAAATAATAACTACCCACTATGTTATGTGGAATATTATTCCTAACAAATGCTTCCTCTACAATTCTACTTTGAGCATTTGTTCTATAAAGAACAGCTACATCACTATATTTATATCCTTTATTAATTAATTTCTTAATTTCATCTATTACATATGAAGACTCTCTTAATTCATCATCGCATCTAACATATGTAAGTAATTCTCCATCTCCATTAGTTGACCATAAATTTAGTTTTTTTCCTTCATTATTATTCTTAATAACAGAGTTAGCTGCTTTTAATATATTATTAGTGCTTCTATAGTTTTCTTCTAAGAGTACTACTTTTGAATCTTTATAATCTTTTTCAAATTTAATAATATTCCTGTAATCAGCATTTCTAAAAGAATATATTGATTGATTAGTATCTCCTACTACAAAAATGTTTTTATTTTTACTAGCAAGCAATTTACATAATTCATATTGAATACTATTAGTATCTTGATATTCATCTACTAAAATATATTTAAATCTTTCTTGATATTTTTCTAAAATATCTTTATTCTTTTTAAATAATTCAACGGGTTTAAGTAGTAGATCATCAAAATCTACTGAGTTATTATCTTTAAGTAACATTGTATACTCTTTGTAAACTAATCCAATTACTATGTCAAGATCATTTAAATATAATTTTCTATATTCATCAGGGCTAATTCCATCGTTTTTAGTTGAACTAATCTTATTAATAATTGTTTTTATATCATATTTAGATGTATCGTATCCATTTTCTTTTAGTATTCTCTTTACAATTGATTTTACATCATCACTATCAAGTATTGTAATGTTAGATGTATATCCAATGTCAATATAATTTTCTCTTAATATTCTAAGTCCAAATGAATGAAATGTACCAATAAATATAGATTGAGATATACTACCTAATTTATTTTCTACCCTACTTCTCATTTCCTTTGCTGCTTTATTTGTAAATGTTATAGCAAGTATATTATATGGACTTATTCCATTATTTATTAAATTTATAATTCTTTCAGTTAATACTTTAGTTTTACCGGAACCTGCTCCTGCTAAAACAAGACAAGGTCCTTCCATATGTTTAACTGCTTCTAATTGTTTATCATTTAATGTCATAATTTACCTCTTCTTTTATCTATTATTTATTGTATCACATTTATATTATACTTCATATATTTTTGCAAAGAAAAGACTACATTTTCAGTAGTCTTAATTAGAATTCAAATAACTTGAATATTCTTTAAAATATACATCATCTGTATAGTTATCAATGTATGCACTTGGTACATTAATATATACAAGGCCATCTTTGTTAAATGTACTATATGCTGTTAGAGATGGAACATCACTATTAAATGTATATGTTGTAATAGAAGAACATCCATCAAATGCATAAGCACCAATTGTTTTTAATGAAGAATTAAATGTAACACTTGTTAAAGTAACATTATTAGCAAATGCACGATATGCAATTGTTGTTACAGCACTTGGAATAGTAAATGTTGTAGAAGTTTTACCATTAGGATATCTCATAAGAGTAGTGCCACCATAATCATATAATACTCCGTTAATACTCTTAAATGTTGTATTAGCACTATCAACATATATATTTGCTATATTCTTATTATTATCTAAGAATCCGTCACTTAACTTATTCATAGATGATGGAAGAGTAATTGATGTTACATATGTATTATTATCAAATGCATTTGCTGCGATTGAAGTTACTTGATATCCAGATACTGTACTTGGAATAACAAGACTACTATTAGTAGCACCGCTTCCAGTGTAACCTGTTATTATAGCAGTACTTCCATCAACAATATATAAGTAATCAGATGAGAAATATATTGGTGAATTATTATGGTATTGCCATGGAGTTGAACTTGAAAACGAACTAGATACTGCAGTTGGTACACTATATGTGAAGTTAGAATTATAACCAATAGTTATACCAAAGAAAGTTTCAGTTTCATACTCTGGAAGTGCATTAGACGCAGTTGTTGGTACAGCAGATACTTGCATATTTAATGTCGTAGATGGTCCACCTTGATAAGGATTCCATAAAGCATATTGACCAATTGTTGTTGTGCCAGAACCAAATTGAATATATGTAATCTTACCACAACTATAGAATGAGTAATCATCAGCAACTATTACACTATTAAATACAGCATTAGTTAAATTTTCACAATCAGCAAAAGCATATTTACCTATCTTAGCTATTTGATTACCATTTATCTTAGCTATATCTGTCATATAAAATGCATAATCACCAATTTGTACTACACTATTCGGAAGAACAAATTCCCAAGTTTGTCCACTTGATACACTAACTCCATAGAATGCATAAGATCCTATAGAAACTATATCATAATTCTTACCATCTTTACTAATTGGAGAAGTTAATGCAAAGTCACTTGTTATATCAGCACCATGATATTCTATAACCTCCCATCCAGTTACATTAGTACCTAATGCATTTTTAATAGTTACTTCTCTTATTGAATACTCTCCTATGTCATATGGAAGAGATCCATATGTATAACTTCCAATTATATAACCAGTAGGATAAATATAATCTTTAACATTAGTTGGGAATGTATTTTTATAAGCTTGTTGATAAGTAACAGATGTACTACCTATATTAGCATCAGGAACATAAATTCTAAGTCTTTTACCAATAGTTGTACCAGTATTATAAAATGCATTTGTACCTATACTTATCTTAACACTATTTGAACTACTATCAACATCAGTAGTAGTAAAATACATTTGCTCAATATTACTGCATCCATAGAATGCCCCTTCTCCCAAGATACTAACAGGTCCAACATAAATATAATTTAAAGATGTATTATTAGCAAAGGCATAATTATCAATATGATTTGCATTACTTAAAGTAACTTTATATAATGAGTTATTAAAGAATGCATATTGACCTATATATTCAGTATTTTGAAGTATTAAATTTCTAACTCCTTTTTTATAGAATGCATAATTATTTACATATAATAATGAAGTATTAGAAATATCTAATGTATTACCAGTAGTCATAGTAGCAAATCTATATGCATTTTTACCTATTCCAATAACAGGATAAGTATCATCTCCAACTGTTAATGATTCAGGTATAATGTATGATGATGTTAAATTCATGCCATGATATTCAACTATTTCATAACCAGTAACAACTTCACCATTTTTCTTAGTATATTCTCTTAATACTACTGAATATTCTCCTATATCATATGGTACATTAGTACTTGTATAACTACCTAGTATAGTTCCATAATCAAAGAAATAATCATAGTATTCGCTTCTAAATGAACTAGCATACTCTTCTGTTAAATAATCTGAATAAGTAACAGTCTTACTTTCAGTATAAGTTCCTTTAGAATTTGATATAAAATTACCACTTCTAGATGATTTACCAGTTAATTTATAAGTAAATGTAATACTACCATTAGGAGCTATTGTACCATTTGAATTAGTATTAGTAAATATTAATGAAGATGAATTACTTTCATAAACTGCATTACTTACAGATCCACTTACAAGAGTATGACTATTTAATGCTACAGTTGTTGTCCATGCAGTTAATGTTTTATCAGTATTATTATTTACTGTTACAGTACATGTATTATTATATGTCCTATTTAACCAATTACCACTTGTTGTTTGACTACAACTTTCAGTAACATTAATATCAGTTTGCTTACTTTCTGATTGAGTCTCAGTAACTTCAGTAGATGATACATAGAATCTCATTCTATCACTTGTTTGAGTTCCTACATCAGTAATAGCATATTTATCGAATACTCTTGTATCTTCACTAGGTGTAAAGAATGTTTGTAAAAGATTTGGTAAATTATATAAAGCATTAGGTTCCATATTAGATACTTTACCAAGATTTAATTTATATGTTGTTGTCATATTAGCAATAGCATAAGATGATATTTTCTTAATATTAGGTATATCCATATAAACTATTCCAGATTGATTAAATGCATAACTACCTAGTTCTTCTAAACTTGAAGAAGTAAATGATTTTATAGCAGTTATTCCTTCAAAACAATGATTACCAATCTTTATTAATTTATTATTAACAATATCAGCTGAACTATCATCACCAGCAATAGTATGTTTAAATGCATAGTCACCAACTGATATTACATCTTTAATAACACCATTTACAGTATATGACTCTGGTATAGTAAATGAACTTGATAAATCTTCACCATGATATTCTATTATTTGCCATCCATTAACAGCTTCACCACTTCTATTTTTAATAGTCACTTCTTTTACTGAATATTCTCCTATATCATAAGGTATTGGTGTATTTATAAATGAACCAACTATATAACCCGTTTCAAATATATATTCAGAATAATTACTAAATAATGCTTTATAAAAATCAACTTTAGATTCAGGAACATATATTCTAAGTCTATTATTAGCATTAGTACCTATGTTACTCATTGCTGTTGAATGAACTGACATATTATCAGTATTAGTTGTACCTATAAATATTTGTTCTAAATTAGGATTATTACTAATAGAATTTTCGCCCATCACTTGAATATTACCTAAGTTAACACTATATAATGTATCCATATCAGACATTGCATATTTACCAAGAGAATTTAAATTAGGTAAATCAACTGTTTGTAAAGCAGTATTATAAAGTCCATAATCTCCTATTGAAATCAAACTATTTGATGTTAATGATTTAACAGATATATTTTCTAATCCATGATTATCTATATTTAATAATTCATTAGCTACTAAATCTATTGTTTGACCTTCCTTAGCAGTAGTATGTCTATATGCATATTCTCCAATTGATATAATATTCATAACAGCACTTGTACTTGAATATACACTCTCTATACTAGCTTCTAAACTTTGTGAAGATGTATCATAATAGAATGATAAACTAAATTCACCATTAGCAGCTATTGTACCATTATAATCTTTATTTGTTAGTGTTACTATACTTCCATTAATTGTTTCATTAGCATTTCCATAACAATTTCCCCATGTTACTCCTGTTGGTAAACTAAGTCTTACAGTCCAATCACTAATATCAGCAGATGTATTATTTTTAATCTTAATAGTACCACCAAATCTATATCCATCTCCTTGTTGCCATGAAGATCCACTTATACTAGCAGTAATATTTTCATCAGTAACAATTACATCTGGAAGTTGATATTCACTTGTTAAATCCGCACCATGATATTCTATTATTTCATATGCTGTTACATCTTCTCCTGAACCATTTTTCTTTGTAACTGCTCTTACTGAATACTCTCCAAAATCATATGGAATCGCAACATGCTTATAACTACCTATAATTGTACCAGTAGGATATATAAATGATTCATTTGCTTCAAATAATTTTTTATATCCATCTAAATAATTTAATCCATCAGCTGAACTACCATTTGGGACATATACTCTAAGTCTACCATCTAAATATGCACCCCAATTAGTAAATACACTATTTTCGCCAACTGTTAAATCTATTTCTTCACTATTATTTTTAACAACAGTGGATGTATTTTTAAACCATACTCTACCTAGTTGAGGACAATTATAGAAAGCATAGTCTCCGATTACTTTAACTTTACCAAGATTAATTTCATATAGTGTTGTATTATTATAGAAAGCATAGTCTCCTACACTATTTAAGTTTTCTAACATTACTTTAGTAAAAGGTACACCATCAAATGCATGATCTCCAATTGTTGTAATAGTATCTGATTCTAATAAAGTTAACTTCGTTTTATAAAATGCATAATCATTTATTGTAACAACATTATCAAGATTAATACTAGTTATATTATCTTCATAGAATGCATATGAATCAATTAATGTAACTGTGGAAGGTATTGTAATAGCAGCTCCACTATCCGATACATTTAGATTTCTATAAGCATTATATCCAATAGATGTAACTGGTTTACTAATAGAATTTAATGATAATGTATTTGGTATAGTTAAACTATCTCCAATAGATACTGTATTTATAAAATATGATATTCCATATCCATCATTATCATCATATAAGAAATATTGTTTATTATCTGATAACTGACCTGAATAATATACATTTTCTTTATTTATGTTATTAGTACTTGTATATGCTTCTATTGCGCCCATAGGTACAAAGAATTTACTACCATTAACTGATGAATCAAAAGCTCCAGAAGATATAGTTGGTGGAACTTGTCCTTCAAATGATACATATCTTGCATTCTTAAATGCATTAGAACCAATAGATGTAACAGTAGATGGTATAGTTAAAAATTCAAATGTTCTGTTAGAATATATTCTACCAAGATTAACATTCTCAAAAGCACCACTACCTATTGTTGTAAGAGTCTTAGGAAGAATTAATGTTCTTAAACTAGTTTTATTACTTAATGTATTATCAGCTATTTTATTAATTGTTTTATCATCAATAACGGTTGCATTAGATAAACCTAAATATTCAATATTTGATAATGTTTCGTCTATATATGTAAAGTCTTCATTTTCAAAATAAGCTGAATTTATTGTATAAATAATTAATTTCTTAATATTATTTATTTTATCACTAACAGTACTTTCATCTATTTCAGTAAAATATGCTGTTAAAAGACCTTCTAATGTCTCATTATTATCTCTAATATATACATAATATGAGTCTTCTTCTCCTTGTATTGGGAACACTGAATCATCAGGTGCACCTATATTAATATCCGAACTCGAGAAGTTATCACTACCAGATACAGTAATATCATTTGATGAAACACCTTTTATAATTAATGTATTACCATTATTAGGTCCAATATATGGAGTAGAGTTTTCTGGTAATACTATTGATGAACCACCAAGTACTCCTAATATTGTGTTTAAGTTATATACATATATTTGATACTTAGAGAATGAATCTATTAAATTCATATTTTGCAATTGTATTTGAGTTATAGTACCATTATTTAATATTTCTATATTAGTAGCATTATCTTCGGCAATTAAATATCCTATTTCAACATTAGGTGCTATTGTAACTCTTGTATTTGACATTATATACATGTCAACTGGAATATTACCTGATTTATTTTTAACTATTCTTGTTGCTTCTACAAGTACACCATCTTCCTCTTCATTTTGTATTCCATTTACTGTAAACTTACCACCTACAAATATGTCATAATCTTTATTAGTACCTAAGAAATGTATTTTAGATTTAGGTGTATTTATATATAAGTTTGCACCTACATCTAATTTACCACCGGCAGATGTATTTATATTTAAAGATCCCATTTCTACAAAATCATATACCAAATCTCCAGTAATAGATAAATCATAAATATCAGTATCTATATGAACTCTACGGCTAAAATCAATAGAACCATCTATTTGAATATTATCAGCTAATTTAATAGTATCACCAGATAATGCATTTAATACAGCATCTCTAAATTGAGTTTCATTTTCAACAAGCCATATTTGTCCTTCTTGACTTAATGAATAATCTATTCCTCTTTGAGTACTATACACATTTGCATGTACTGCTACTGAAGCACCAGAATATAATGATGAATTAACTGTTTGATACATACCATAATCTATTCTATAATAACGATAATTATTTTCATCATCTTCTGTATCTTTATCAATTTCACCTTTAATTATTAATTGTGGAATAGTTGTTAAATTAGAAACAGGATTAACTGCATCAGTTTCTAATGCTTCTGGAGTAGGATTATTAGTCGCATATTGTTGCAGTTTAGTAGCAGAGGATGTTTCAACTTGTGAATTAACTTCACTTGTAACATCAGTAACCCTATAATAAAGTACCCCAGCATTGGACATAGTACCATCTAATGTAAATGATAAGTTATAATCCAAATCTAATGTACCAGCATTTTTAATAACGATATATTGTGTATTTTTAAATGTATTTGATAAATCATCTTCTTCAATTACCGTTATTGTATCCCCAAGTTCACCTATTATATTACCACTACTATCATAATGTGTTACTTCATGTACAATAGTACCTAACCCTATTTTAGTACCTCTACTTTGATACTCACTATAGAACCAAGAATATGCATCATATATAACAAATACAGTTAATATTAATATAACAAATGATTTAGCAAGTATAGGTTTAGTCATATATTTAGAATATTCATCTTTATATTC
>CAVBMP010000028.1:0-4219 GCA_963596555.1 Bacteroides helcogenes | reverse complement strand
TTGTTATACTAGGAATATGTCTATATAACTTTGTTAAAGTTGTTTCTAATAAGAATGCTAGTGTTAATGAAGAAGTACTAGAGTTCTCAGTATCAAAAACATTAGTGAAAATATCTAAAGAAAAATATAAAGATAATAATGGTGATTATGTTTACGCTCAGGGACATAAAATATTAGATAGTGAAGAGAAGGAAGGCAAGATATATACATATATAGTTACTAAGTATGGAAAATATATTAATAATAATGAAAAGTGTGAAAGTGTAGATGCAACTTCTGAACCAATGACAATAATATTTGATAAAGTTAAGAATGGTACTGGTGCTTATAATTTAAAAGAATATAAAGAAAATGAAATACCAGATAAATATAAAGATAAGTTAGATGTAGATTATAATGATAAATTCTTTAAAGATCAAATAGATAACTATTGTAAGAAACAATATGGACTTTAGTTAATACTTAAAACACTTATAATAAGGAGTTATATGAAATATATAGTATTATTACGTGGAATAAATATAAGTGGTAAAAATAAGATTTCGATGGGTGAACTTAAGAATAAATTAGAAAAACTAAATTATGAAAATGTAATTACATATTTAAATAGTGGAAATATTATTTTAGAAACTAGTCAAAATAAAGATGAAATTGTTATGAATGTACAGACTATGATAAAGAATGAATTTAATCTTGATATACCAGTTTTTGTATAAATAAAGATGAATTAAAAGATTTATTGAGTAATAAACCTGATTGGTGGGATAAAGATAATAAAGAAAATTATTCAAATATAATTTTTATAATGAAACCACATACGTTTGAAGAAATACAATTATCTTTAGGAAAACTAAATGATTCAGTTGAAAAAGTAGAAGAATATAAAAATAATATTTTTTGGATGTACAAATTAAAAGATTATAGAAAAAGTAATTGGTGGGTTAAGACTGCTAGTAGTGAAGTTAAAGATTTTATAACTATTAGAGCAAAAAATACTGTAAAAAAATTGTTAGAATTAGTAGAGGTGAATAGATGAAAAATAAAATAATGATATGTATTGTAATTATATTATTTGTTGTATTAGGAGTACTGATATATGATAAATTCTCTGTAAAAAATGTAAACATTAATATTGATAAGGAAAGCAAAGTTTTAGTTGTTTATTATTCTGCTCAGGGACATACAGAAGTGGTTGCTAAAACTATTGCTAATAACTTAAATGCTGATATATTCAAAATAGAACCAAAAGATGAATATACAAGTGAAGATTTAAATTATAATAATAAAAATTCAAGAGTATCAAAAGAACATAATGATGAAAGTTTAAGAAATATTGAACTTAAAAATACAAATGTGGAAAATTTTGATAGTTATGATACTGTATTAATCGGTTATCCTATTTGGTGGGGAATTGCTGCTTGGCCAGTTGATACTTTTGTTAAAGCAAATGACTTTACTAATAAAACTATAATTCCTTTCTGTACTTCAGCATCAAGTTCACTTGGAAATAGTGGTAAAAAATTAAAAGATATATCTAATGGTGGAAATTGGTTAGATGGACATAGATTTAGTTCATCAGCAGATGAAACTGAGATAAAAGAATGGACTGATAGTTTGTTTAAATAACAAAACAATTGATAGATAGGTTCTTTGAAACCTATCTTTTATATGATAGAATATATACAGGTGAATATATGAAAAAACTAAATTCTAATCATCTAAAATTAATCGCAATAGTGGCAATGACAATAGATCATGTTGCGGATTTACTATATCCAAATATGCAAAGTAATGTCATTTGTATTATTATGCATATTATTGGTAGATTAACTGCGCCTATAATGTTTTTCTTTATATGTGAAGGTTTCTATTATACTCATGATGTAAAAAAATATATAAAAAGATTATTTATGTTTTCTATACTTTCACACTTTGCATATTGTTTTGCCTTTGGTATTAATTTTATACCGTTTAAAGAAGGAATATTTAATCAAACAAGTATTATGTGGACATTAGCATGGTCAGTAGTGGCACTCTATATAGTTTATGGTAATAATAGATTTAAAGATTGGCAAAAAACATTATTAATATTATTAATATGTTTAATAACATTCCTAGCAGATTTTAGTTCGATTGCTGTGATGTCTATACTTTATATGTATAAATATAGAGGTAATTTAAAAAGACAAATGATATCAATGATGTTTTGGTTATTAATATATGCATTAGTTTCATTTATATTTGTAAATAAATTATATGGTATAGTGATACTATTCTCAGCACTATCATACGAAGTATTAAAACTTTATGATGACACAAGAGGAAAAAATAAAACAATGAAATGGTTTTTCTATATGTATTATCCATTACATTTATTAATAATTGGTATACTTAGAATATTAATGTATGGAAATGTAACAATATTATTTAGTTAAGTTAGGAGAGAGTATTATGATAGAGAATAAAATGTATTTACTAGCTGTGGATTTAATTAAAAAGAGATATCCAAAAGGATGGGGAGGAGCCGCAGTTATAAGAACAGATGAAGATGATTATTATACGAGTGTTCCGATAGAAGTAAATAATGAATCTGCTGCTTTATGTATAGAGACAGGTGCGATATGTGAAGCACATAAATATAACAAAAAGGTTACTCATTGTTTATGTGTAGTAAGAGATGATGAGAAAAGTGATTTTAAAGTACTAACCCCATGTGGTATTTGTCAAGAAAGACTTAATTATTGGACAGGTGATGTATTAGTTGGAGTAACTAATAAAGAAAATGAATTAAAATTTGTTGCATTAAAAGAGTTGCAACCTTATCATTGGACTAATGCATACAAGTAATTTAATTAAAAGAGGTGATTTAAAAAATGATGTGGATGATTATAATGTTATTAAGTTTTATACTATTTATAAGTGGTATATTTTATGTATGTAGAAGGATGAAATTATTTGGTATTAAAAACAAATATATTCCATATATAATAGTTTGTATTTTTGTATTACTTTTAACTTTAATATTCAATTTTACTACCGCAGCAATAATACTAATTCATTATTTAGTGATATGGATATTTATGGATTTATTATTTTTATTAATAGAAAAAATATTTAAGAAAAAGTCTAAAATTTATGTCGCAGGACTTATCACAATAATATTTGTACCATTATATATAGGGTATGGTGTATATAATGTTTATGATGTTAAAAAGACAAACTATAATATAAAGACAAATAAAATTAAAAATAAATATAGAGTTGCTTTAATATCAGATAGTCATATGAATACTACTTTTGATAGTGATGGTTTTAATAAATATCTAAAAGAAATAGAAAGTTATAATCCAGATATGTTACTTATCGCAGGAGACTTTGTAGATGATGGTACATCTAAAGAAGATATGATAAAGTCATGTGAATATTTAGGTAAGTTTAAAACTAAGTATGGAGTCTTTTTCGCACATGGTAATCATGATAAAGGTTATTATGGTAATAAAAGAGGATTTTCTGGTACTGATTTAGAAAATGAACTTACTAAAAATGGTATTAAAGTATTAAAAGATGAAAGTGTTCTTATCAATGATGAAATATATGTTTTAGGTAGAAAAGATTTTGAAGATATTGGAAGAAAAAGTATAAGTGATTTAGTTAAAGATTTAGATAAAAATAAATTTATAATTGATATTAATCATCAACCAACAGATTATGATAATGAATATAAAAGTAATGTTGATTTAGTTGTCTCAGGACATACTCATGGAGGACAATTTATACCTTTGAATTTAATAAGTACACATGTTAGTCAAAATGATAAAGTATATGGTTATGAGAAAATAAATAATACTAACTTTATTGTTACTTCTGGTATATCTGATTGGGAAATTAAATTAAAAACAGGTTGCATTTCAGAATATGTAATAATTGATATAAATTAAATATAATAATAAAAAATAAATGGAATTGATCAAGAAATAAATATCAAATTAAGCAGACTTTTTAGTCTGTTTTTAATTTTGTAAAAATATTTTAAAAAATTATTGACAAACATATATTCGTAGTGTATTATGTTAGTACTGTAAAAGAAAAATAATGAAAGGAGGAAAAAATGAAATTTAAAGTGTCTATGAAATGGAGATCTGAAACCGTGAGGTTTTATAAATGAGGTTTAATCTTCAATATAAAAAATTTAAAAAAAAATATGTTATAATACAAAAGG
>CAVBMP010000027.1:0-4620 GCA_963596555.1 Bacteroides helcogenes | reverse complement strand
ATTACAATCTTTATCATCAGAACCTATGCCATTTAATATACCAACTTCTACAGATAAATCACATTTTTCTAATAATTTAGATGCGCCTAACATACTTGGTGAACTATTTTTAGCAACTTCAAAGAAACCATATTTTTTATATATTTCATAGTTTTCTTTAATTTTAATAGGATTTGTTTTTAATAATTTGTAATTAGTTCTATCAGTTAAAGAAACAGGAAATCCTTTGCTTTGTAAAAATCTTTCATTTTCGATCATATCATCATAAGATATAATTTGTGAATCATATTTTAATGTTCCAGGTGTTTTTGGTCCAGGCAAACGTTTAGAGTTCTTCCTTGTTTTCCTAATTTCCTTTTTATTTAAATTATTTATCCACACACTTGATGTATCAAAGAATATCTGGTATAGTTTACCATCAATACTTAATTGTTCATATCTTTGCATAACATATTCTTTATTACCATAAACAAGTATTGTTAATAATGTAGGATTAGTAAAATACTCAAGCAAAGTATGTATAGAATTAACATTAACACTCTTCATATATTCTAATATTTCAAGCGCTGATGACAAATTAATATTTCTTTCGATTTCTTCTTTATGCTTTTTGCTTTCTTTAATAAAATTATCTGAAAGACCATTATCCTTAAAGAATTTAACAACTTCCTCATATGGAACAGATTTACTTTCTTTTGCTTTAGAAGACATACGTTCTTCATTATATTCTTTGAATTTTATTAACATTTGACTTTTAGTAGCATAAGATAAATCTTTTGATGAAGTTACAATATCATATACTACATCAAAATCATCAGCATCTAAAATATCTAAATTATCTGGATCTTTTATTTTTTCAATTAAACACTCAAGTGCTATATATTTTTCTGTTAAAGCATCATATTCTTCATTTTCTGATGAAATAACTTTTTTGTGTTCACTCATTTTTTCTTTCATTTGAATTATTAATGACTTCAAATTAGAAATATATGTTTTTAATTCGCTTTCTTGTTCCTTAGTAAGTTCCACAGGTAAACCCACTCTTTTAGCATTTAATGTAACAATAATATTTTTTAAATTATTTCTAATATCTCCATATCCATATTCTAATAATATAGTACATACATAATCAGAATCAAATTTGTATAAACTTTCAGTTTCACCATTTAATATATTAAGTAATGTTTCACAAGCATGTAGTTTAGGTTTTATTTTATCATATTCATCCTGACTAGTTCTTTTATTTTTAACAATAGATTCACACTTATCATAATATTCTTTTGCTTTAATTTCTAAAACGTTTTCTAATTTCATAAGTTCACCTACCATTCCACTAAAACATCATACATTTTTAAATATATAGAAAAATCTTCATTTCTATTTTTAAATAAATCATACATTTTTTCTTTATCCATTCCAAGAGCGAAAGATAAATCATCTAAATCAACTTTCTTTTTAGATATAAGATTTAAACATTCATTCTTAATTTGATTAAACAATATATTTAATTTATCACTCATAATACTGCCTCACTTTCATCAAGCGTCATGTTAAATCTAAGTTCATCTTGCTCTCTAATCATTTCCATTTTTTCTTCTTTACTTAATTTTTTAAAATCTTCCTTAATTCTTTTAATATAATCTATATATTTCTTTTCAATATTAATTGTTTTACTATATATATTTTTAAGAGTATCACAAGTTAATAGAAGTACCATATCATCATCAAGTCTAATATATGAGCAACCAATAGTACCTGATTTATTTACTAATACTGGCGTTACTGTTCCATTAACTATAGAAGATTTTATTCCACCTTTTATAGAATCATATTGACCATTTTCAAGTTTGTTTATTAATATTTCTATTCTCTTTTTATCATCACTATCAAACTCTGACATATCAAATAATAATCTACCATGAGTATCAGTAAGATATAAAATATTCGAAGGTTTTTGAATTTCTTTACTTTCTACTATCTGTGTCTTTATATTATTTGCTTCGGTTATTATAGCTTCCATTTCATTTAAACAAATTTCATATAATTCTCTATCAGATATAGTTCCATTTGTATTTATAGATTTAATATCTTCAATTGATTTCGCAACACAATATAGACAAGCAATCATAGCGCCTTCTTTATATGAGTAATTTTTAATACATTCTAAGAAATCTTTTCCACATGCTTTAACTGCTTCAAAATGATAACTTAATTGACTAGCATTCTTACCTTCAAATAAATAATAAAATTCATTCTTAAGTTCATTTGCTTGATTTGATAACTCATCAAATCTCACTACTAAGTCGCTAAAATCTACTGTTTCCTCTCTAGTTTCCACAGAAGAAATAATACTTTCTAATGATGGTGTTGTTTCTTTTTTAACGAACTTTGTACTTTCAAATGCTTTTAATGCAAACAAATTCAATTTATCTTCTTCAGATAAATCGCTTCTATTTACTAATGAAACATAATAATCAAAATCGACTTCCTTATTTTCAATTATACTTTGAACCCTATTTATTTCATCTGATAATTCTGCTTTTTTAATATTATTACTTTGAACACGATTAGTACTATTTAATATATCACTTCTTTTTATAGTATTTATAGCATTATAAACCTGAGGTGCCTCATACGCACCAGCATCTAAATAAAATTTTATTATGTCAAACTGTTTTGATACTGATTCATCTAATCTAGTAACAGTATCTTTATATTTTAACATCTCCCTAGCAGTCATTACTTCTCTAACTTTAGCCAGTTCACTTTCAGACTCAAGTTCCATAACTACTGTATCTAATGAACTTTGAAGTTTAAATAGATAAAATTTTAAATATTCATTAAAGTTTTTAACCGCAATATTTGAAGATTCAATATTATACATACTACTACCTCACTATTCTTTAATAATTATATCACACATTGAATTACTTAACAAGAAAAAAACTCACTAAATGCTAGTAAGTTCAGTTTCTTTCTCTTTGAATTTTTCTTCAACTATTTTATTGTATTTATTTATTAAATCTTGTACTATTTCTAAACACATATCTTTTTCATCATCAGTCATTTCACTCTTCTTGATTTTATTATTTTCATCTTGTCTTACATTTCTAAGAGCAATTTTTGCTTCTTCTGCCATAGATGATGCTTGACGAACATAATCTTTTCTAGTTTCACCAGTAAGCTCAGGAACAGTAAGCATAATTACTTCTCCATTATTAGTTGGTGCGATTCCTAAGTTTGCCTCATGTATTGCCTTTTCCATATTCTTTAGAGATGATTTATCAAAAGGTTTAATACTAAGTACTCTTGCTTCAGGAATACTTATAGTTGCTAAACTTTGAATAGGTGTTGGTGTTCCATAATAATCAACCATAATACCATTTAAAATATTAGGGTTTGCTCTACCTGCTCTAATAGTTACAAATCTACTTTCAAGATTTTCTATTACTTTATTCATTTTATTTTTAATTTCATTTTCATCAATCATAGTTTTCCTCCATTAATATTATATAAATAATTAGGTTTCAAATCAACTAAAAAGTACACATTTATATCTGTGTACTTATGATTAATCTTTAATTATTAGTTTTTCTCCTTCATTTAAATATATCTTATACATACCACTCTTATTACAAATATATTCGAATAATGTATCATCTACAGTAGGTTTTACATCTTCATCTTTTTTTACAGGTTCATTATTAATAGGTTCTTCCACTTTCTTATCCTCACTTTCTAATAACATAGGTTTATATTTACTTAATGTATTTTTACCAACCACTTGATTTTTAGTATAATATGTATACTTTAATGGGTTTACTTTTGTACCATTTAAAATTACTTCATAATGACAGTGTACTCCGAATGAATATCCAGTATTACCCATAATTCCAAGAACGTCTCCTGTTTTTACTTTATCTCCAACTTTCACTCTTATACTATCATATTTTAGATGTGCCACTAATGTGACTACACCATCTCCATGATTAATTTTAATATAATTTCCATATGTTTTACTAGAGGTATTTCTAGTTCTAACATTGTTTTTTACATACGTAACTACACCATCATATGGTGCTAAAATCTTATGATTAGGTCCACCATTACCAGTACTCCAACCCATATCAATTGCTTTATGAGATGATTTATATCCTTGGGTGATTCCGATATAATCACATGGGAATATTAATTTCATATTTAATCCCTCTTGATCTCAGTAACATTTTGTAATTTAGAATATGATGAGAATATCTTATCTTCAAATGCTTTATATAATGAATCCGCTCCAAGAAAACTAAAAAGTCCTACCCATAAAGACTCTAAAATATCATACTTAGTAAATGATAATGTAAAAACAACACCAAATAACATAGATACAAAAAATGAAATATATAATAAACATGAGTTACATTTAATTATAGATGCTGTTTTTATTTTTTGAACAAATGCTGTACTTAATATACTAGATGCACATGCTATAACAAGTAACATTTTAATCAAATCAATATTCATAATTTCTTCACCCACTATATTTTATTATTTAAGGTTCATATTGAATATAATAAAAAACCATCAATTAAAAATAACTCCATATTAGAAGTTATTTTTTTTTAAAGT
>CAVBMP010000026.1:0-2621 GCA_963596555.1 Bacteroides helcogenes | reverse complement strand
GGATATATGGATAGTGATGGATTTGTATATTTTAAATCAAGACTTAAGAGAATGATTGTTTCAAGTGGATATAATATTTATCCAGGACAAATAGAAGAAATAATATCATCTCATCCATATGTTAAAACTTGTGCAGTAGTTGGAGTACCTCATCCATATAAAAAAGAAGTTATTAAAGCATATATAGTCCTTAAAGATAATATTGAACTTACAAGTGAAGTTAAAAGAAGTATTAAAAGCTATTGTGAAAAAAATATCGCAGCATATTCCTTACCATATGCATATGGTTATAGAAAAGAACTTCCAAAGACATTAGTAGGAAAGGTAGCATATAGAAAATTATTAAATGATGAAGAAGAATAGATCAGGAAGAGAATTTGGTTATAAATTATTAAAACCATTTGTAATAACATATTTTAAATTAAAATATAAACCAACAGTAATAGGAAGTGAAAATATACCTGAGTCTGGTCCTATAATTCTTTGTGGTAACCATATGCATACTCATGATCAATATAATGTTATGATGGTTACTAAAAGAGTAATACATTATATGGCAAAAGATGAATACTTCTATGGACCATTTAGATGGTTTTACAGACTTAGTGGATGTATTAAAGTTGATAGAAGTATACATGATGAAGATGCTAAAAGCGAAGCAATGGATATTTTAAATAGTGGTAAAGCATTAGGAATATTCCCAGAAGGAACAAGAAATAAAACTATAGGTACTAAAGATGAAGTAGAACTTCTACCATTTAAATATGGGGCAGTTTCTCTTGCTAAAAAGACAGGAGCATTAATAGTACCCTTTGCAATAACAGGAAAATACACAGGAAAAAATGGAAATTTAACTACTAGAATAGGTAAACCTATTGATATAAAAGACTTAGATTTAGAAGCAGCAAATACACTTTTAAGAAAAAATATACTAGATTTAATGCATAAAAACAAAAAATAGTATATAATAGAGATGTGTGAGGTGAATTCTTTATGAAGTTTATTTTAACAGCAGGAGGAACTGGAGGACATATATATCCTGCATTATCTGTGCTTGATGAAATAAAAAAAGATAAAAAGAATGAATATTTATATATTGGAACAGAAAACAGAATGGAAAGTGAATTAATACCTGGTATGGGTATACCATTTGTTGGACTTGAAATATATGGACTATCTAAAACTGATGTGATAAGAAATATTAAAAATATTGGTTGTATAGTATCATCATATAAAAAATGTTTAAAAATAATGGATGAATTTAAACCTGATGCAGTAATCGCATTTGGTGGATATGTAACACTTCCAGTATGTTTAGCCGCTAAAAAAAGAAAAGTAAAAGTATTTTTACATGAACAAAATATGTTACCTGGTAAAACTAATATATTCTTATCTAAGTATGCAGATGCAGTATTTACATCATTTAAAGATGGAATGAGAAAACTTAAATGTAAGAATATTATTTATACAGGTAATCCAGTTAGTCAAAGAGCTATAGAATGTAAAAAATATAATAAAACTAATTTAGGTTTTACTAAAGAAAAGAAACTTATTATTATAGTTATGGGTTCTCTTGGGAGCACATCTGTTAATGAAAAGATATTAGATTTCTTAAGAACATTTGAAAGAGAAGATACTGAATTATTATTTATAACAGGTAAAACAAGTTTTAATGATTTGAATAATAATTTAATAGTACCAAAGAGTACTAAAATAGTACCATTCTTTGATAATTTACCAACTATAATGAAATCTAGTGATTTAATTATTTCAAGAGCGGGCGCATCAACTATTGCTGAAATAATGGCAACTAAGACACCAAGTATTTTAATACCAAGTCCTTATGTTGCGAATAATCATCAATACTATAACGCATTAGATCTTGTTAATAAAAAGATAAGTATTATGTTAGAAGAAAAAGACTTAAATACTGAAAACTTAACTAATGCAATAGATGAAATGTTTGATGAAGAAACATTCAAAGAAGTAAGAAAAAATTTACGTGAAATAAAAGATATATCATCTAGTACTATAATACTTGATAAAGTAAAAGAAATATTAGGTAATAAAAATGAAAAAAAGAGTAAAAAGAAGATTTAATCCATTAAAGTTTTTATCTTTTATAGCATTTATAATTATATGCTATTTTTTTACTATGTATTTACTTGATATAAAAACTAAAAATATAATAGTTTTAAATAATAATTATTATAGTGATGAGAAGATAATAGAAACCGCAGGTATAGAAAAATATCCTAAGTTTTTAGCATTAAATACAAATAAAATTAAAAAGAAATTATTAAAATTAGATTTAATAGAAAATGTCACTATTAAAAAGAAATGGAATTTTGTACTTGAACTTACTATTAAAGAAAAGAAAATATTATATTTAGTTAGAAGTGAAAATAAATATAGATTATCTGATAATAAATTATATGATATAGATGATGTACTAAGTGTACCAACTCTTATAAATTATGTACCAGAAAGTAATGAAAAGAAATTTGTGAGTGCATTTAAAAATATAGATAATAATATAATAAGTATGATAAGTGAAATAGAGTATTCTTAGACTAATTATGATAGTGATAGATTCTTATTATATATGAATGATGGTAATA
>CAVBMP010000025.1:0-8745 GCA_963596555.1 Bacteroides helcogenes | reverse complement strand
GTTATGATGGATGATAATGATTTAACAGATGATGTTAGTAAGTTCTTAAGTGGAATTAAAATGATACTTGGAAATTTAACATCACTTCTTGATAAATTTGAAGTTAAAGAAATAGATTGTCTAGGACTTGAATTTGATCCTACTCTTGAAGAGGCTGTATTAACTGATCAAGATGAAAGTAAACCAGCTAATGTAGTTTTAGAAGTATTAACAAAGGGATACAAATATAAAGATAAAGTAATTAGACATGCTATGGTTAAAGTAAATAGATAATAAATAAAGGAGAGATAAAATATGGCAAAAATTAATAAAGTTATAGGTATAGATTTAGGTACAACTAACAGTTGTGTAGCTGTATTAGAAGGTGGAGAACCAAAGGTTATTCCAAATGCTGAGGGTAATAGAACTACTCCTTCAGTAGTAAGTTTTAAAAATGGAGAAGTTAGAGTTGGAGATGTAGCTAAAAGAGAGGCTCAAACTTCTACAAATGTAATTAGTTCTATTAAAAGATTAATGGGTACTAAAGAAAAAGTTGAGGCTGAGGGTAAGAAATATACTCCAGAAGAAATTAGTGCTAAAATCTTAATGAATTTAAAAGAAACAGCTGAAAGTTATTTAGGTGGAGAAGTATCAAGAGCTGTTATTACAGTTCCAGCATACTTTAATGATGCTCAAAGACAAGCTACTAAGAATGCAGGTAAAATTGCTGGTTTAGAAGTTGAAAGAATTATTAATGAACCAACAGCAGCTGCTCTTGCATATGGTTTAGATAAACAAGAAAATGCTCATACAGTACTTGTATATGACCTTGGTGGTGGTACATTTGATGTTTCTATTTTAGAATTAGGTGATGGTGTATTTGAAGTTAAAGCTACTAGTGGTAATAATCACTTAGGTGGAGATGACTTTGATAATGCTATTATAGATTACATTGTCAAAGAATTTAAGAAAGAAAATGGTGTAGATTTATCTAAAGATAAACTTGCTATGCAAAGACTTAAAGAAGGTGCTGAAAAAGCTAAAAAGGATCTTAGTGGAGTTAAGACTACTCAAATCAGTTTACCATTCATTACTCAAGGTGAAGCTGGTCCATTACATGTTGATATGACATTAAGTAGAGCTAAATTTGAAGAATTAATTAGTGATTTAGTTGAATCAACAAGAAAACCAGTTAGAGATGCATTAAAAGAAGCTAAATTAAAGAAAGAAGATATTGATAAAGTATTACTTGTTGGTGGTTCTACAAGAATCCCATGTGTTCAAGACTTAGTTAAAGAGGAATTAGGAAAAGAACCAAGTAAAGAAGTTAATCCGGATGAAGTAGTTGCTATGGGTGCTGCTATTCAAGGTGGAGTTTTAACTGGTGAAGTTAATGACTTAGTATTACTTGATGTAACACCATTATCACTTGGTATTGAGACATTAGGAAATGTTATGACTGTATTAATTCCAAGAAATACAACAATACCAACAACTAAGAGTCAAGTATTTAGTACTGCTGCTGATAATCAACCTGCTGTAGATATTCATATTTTACAAGGTGAAAGACCAATGGCTGCTGATAATAAGACATTAGGACACTTCCAATTAACTAATATACCACCAGCTCCAAGAGGAGTACCTCAAATCGAAGTTTCATTTGATATTGATGCTAATGGTATAGTTAATGTTAAAGCTAAAGATTTAGGAACTAATAAAGAACAAGCTATCACAATTACTGCATCATCTAACTTAAGTGATGAAGAAATTGATAAAATGATGAAAGAAGCTGAAGCTAATAAAGAAGCAGATGCTAAGAGAAAAGAAGAAGCTGAAATAAGAAATGATGCTGAACAAATGGTATTTGGTGCTGAAAAAGCTCTTAAAGATTTTGGTGATAAAGTAAAAGATGATGAAAAAACTAAAGTAGAAGATGCTGTTAAAAAAGTAAAAGATGCTTTAGAAAAAGATGATACTGATGAGATTAAATCTTCTAGCGAAGAATTATCTAAAGTAGTTATGGATTTATCTAGTAGAGTATATCAAGAACAAGCAAAAGAATCTCAAGCACAAGCTGAGAATGCTTCTAATGAATCATCAACTGAAAATGACAGTAAAGTAAAAGATGCTGAATTTGAAGAAAAATAATTTATGATTGGGGGCTCTTATTTGAGCCCTTAATTAATATTAAGATAAAATAATAATAAAATAAAATGAGGTATTATGGATAAATATAAATGGGATTTAAGAAAAATATTTAAAAATGAAAAAGAATTTTTTGGTACGATTGATAAAATAAAAGAAAATGTTGAAAATATTATTAAATATAAGGGTAAAATAAAAGAAAATTTATATTCTTTATTAGAACTTGAAAGTCAAACTGACTTATTAATTGATAAAGTGTATGTTTATGCATATCTTTCATATTATAGTGATACAGCTAATAATAAATTTCAAGAATATAAAGATGCAGCTAGTGATATATATGATTTTTATGCTGGTTCAACTAGTTTTATAAGTCCTGAAATACAATCAATAGATTCTAATGAAATGGAAAAATTAATCAAAGATGATAAAAGACTTTCTAAGTATGAGTTTTTACTTTCGGATTTATTTAGATATAAAAAACATATATTAAGTGAGAAGGAAGAAACATTATTAAGTAGTATTTCTTCAATATTTAGGGTTCCTAATGAAGCGTTCACTGCGCTTGATAATACTGATATTGAACTTTCTTCTATTAAAGATGAGAATGGTAAAGATGTAAAACTTACTTCTAGTAATTATTCAAGATATATAACATCTAGTGATGAAAGAGTAAGAAAAGATGCATTTGAGACTAAGATCAGCTTTTATAAAAAACATATAAACACTATAAAAGAATTATATACAGGTTCTGTTAAGAAAGATTGGTTAACAAGTAAGATTAGAAATTATAATTCTACTCTTGAAGCTGGTTTATTTGGAGACAATATACCAGTAAGTTTATATGAAACGTTAATTAAAGTTACTGATAAAAATATAAGTTCATTACAAGAATATTATGATATAAAATCAAGTGTTTTAAAAAGAAAATTACATATGTATGATACATATTATAATATTGCTTCATGTGATGAAAAAGATGTTCCTTATGATGAAGGTGTAAAATTAGTGACTAGTGCACTTAGTGTACTTGGAAGTGACTACATTGAAAACTTTACTAGACTTATAAATAGTAATTCTGTAGATGTTTATCCTTATGATAATAAAAAGAGTGGTGCTTATCAATGGGGTTGTTATGACAGTGATCCATATGTATCATTAAATTATGAAAATAATATTAATTCAGTAAGTACTCTTGCTCATGAAATGGGACATGCAATGCATAGTTATTATTCTAATAAGACTCAAGAATATGTGTATGCTGGTTATCCAATATTCCTAGCGGAGATTGCATCAACTGTTAATGAAATATTATTATCTGAATATTTACTTTCAATTACAGATAATATTGATGATAAAATATATTATTTAGTAGAATTTTTAGATAAGTTTAAAGCAACTGTTTATAGACAAGTAATGTTTGCTGAGTTTGAAAGTATTATTCATAGTAAGTGTGAAAATAATGAAGCATTAACAAAAGATGTGCTTTGCGATACATATTATAAACTTAATATGAAACATTTTAGTCCAAGTCTTATAGTTGATGAAGACATTAAATATGAATGGGCAAGAATATCTCATTTTTACAATGCATTTTATACTTATAAATATGCGACTGGTTTTATAAGCGCTCTTGTAATAGCAAAAAAACTTATTAATAAAGAACCAGGATTTAAAGAAAAATATATAGAGTTTTTAAGTAGTGGTGGAAGTGATTATCCATTAGAATTACTTAGGAAATTAGGAATAGATTTAACTCTTGAAAGTACTTTGAATGAAGGTTTTAAGGTATTTGAAGAAAAAGTTAAATTACTTAAAAAATATATGAATGAAAAAGGTGTATAAATATGGCAAAAAGAGATTATTATGAAGTTTTAGGTGTTTCTAAAGATGCAACTGAAGCAGAAATAAAATCAGCATTTAGAAAAAAAGCAAAAGAATTTCACCCTGACTTAAATAAGAGTCCTGATGCTCCTGAAAAATTCAAAGAGGCACAAGAAGCATATGCTTGTTTATCAGATAAAGATAATCGTGCTAAATATGATCAATATGGTCATGCTGCATTTGAAAATCCATATGGAAATGCTGGTGGAGGAGCTTCTTATGGTGGAGGTAATCCATTTGGAAACTTTGACTTTGGAGATATTTTTGATGATTTATTCTCTGGTGGATTTGGTAGTTCTTTTAGTTCATTCGGAGGAAGTCAAAGGGCTAGAAGTAAAAAAGGTGCTGATTCACTTTATGGTATGAAAATAGACTTTATGGATGCTGTTTATGGTTGCAAAAAAGATGTTGATTTAGAATATTATGAAACATGTGAAGATTGTAATGGTAAAGGTGGTCATGGTGAAGAAGTATGTAGTGAATGTAATGGAAGAGGAAGTGTTATTAAACAAGCACAAACTATATTTGGTACTATTCAAACAAAAGCAACTTGTAGTGAATGTAATGGAACAGGTAAAACATTTAAAAGAACATGTACAACTTGTAGGGGAAATGGTAAAGTTAAAATACATAAGACAATTACAATAGATATACCAGCAGGTATTAACGATGGTGAACAATTAAGACTTAGTGGTAAAGGTGAACCTGGTGTTAATGGTGGCCCTAATGGAGATTTATATATTGAAATAAAAGTATTACCTCATGAATTATATAGAAGAGATGGCAACGATATATATATTGACCTTCCTGTTACTATAACTGATCTTTGCTTAGGATGTAAAAAGACTATTAAAACTGTTGATGGATATGTTGATTTAAAAATTAAAGAAGGCAGTCAACCAGGAGATACATTAAGAATTAAAGGAAAAGGTATTAATAGTGAGGACTCTTGGAAAAAAGGTGACTTCTATTGTGTTCTTAAATTAATCATACCAACAAATCTTTCAAGAAAACAAAGAAATATTTTAGATGATTTATCTGAAACTGAACTTGATGATGATATAGCATTTAGACGATTTGATAAACTTAATAAATAACTTTCAAAAGTTATTTTTTCTTTCTTTAAAAAAATTACTAAAGTGATTTTTTAATTTGTTATTTTATTGAAAAATACAATTAAAAATGATATAATATGAAAGATTTTTTAATAAATTATAAAAAAAAGAAGTGTTTTTGATTTTTATTTCGTATATATATTATTAGGAGGGAAAAATGGCTTTCATTAGTAAAGAGTTAATAGATGAAGTTAAGTCTAAGAATGATATAGTTGATGTTATTGGTAGCTATATAAACTTAAATGATAAAAATAAAGCAATATGTCCATTTCATCAAGATCATTCTCCATCATTTAGTGTTCATCCTGATAAACAAATATATAAATGCTTTTCTTGTGGAGAGAGTGGAAATGTAATAACATTTGTAGAAAAATTTTTAGGAATAACATTTCAAGAAGCAGTTAAACTATTAGCTGATAAATCAGGTATAAAACTTAATATAAAATCACCTAAGAAAATAACTAAATATGATAAATATTATGAAATAACTGATACAGTAAATAAATATTTTAAAAATAATATATTTTCAAATGATGGACAAAAAGCATTAAAATATTTAAGTGATAGAGCTGTTAATAAACAAATAATAAATGAATTTAATATTGGACTTTCAACTAATAACAAATTGCATGAAATATTAGCCAAAAAATATAATTTAGAAGATTTATTAAAAATAGATATTGTTCGTGAAGTGGATAATAAAATATATGATACTTTTCAAAATAGAATAATATTTCCTATAATAGATGAAGATAATAATGTAGTAGGATTTAGTGGTAGAAAATATTTAAAAAATGATTTAGAAGATAAACAATTATCAAAATATGTTAATTCACGTGAAACAGATATATTTGTTAAAAGTAAAATATTTTATAATATTAATAATGCTTTACCAAATATAAAGAAGTCTAAAGAAATAATAATTACAGAAGGATTTATGGATACTATTAGAATGGTATCAATTGGTTATAATAATACAGTGGCGTTAATGGGAACTGCATTTACTAAAGAACATTTAGATAAAATAATTAAATATAAATGTAAAGTAGTATTAAATTTAGACCAAGATAACGCAGGAGTACTTTCAACAATATCAATCGGAGACATTCTTCTTAAAAATAATATAGATGCCACCGTAATAGTATTTGATGATTATAAAGATAGTGATGAATATATTATTAATAAAGGAAAAGGTGCTTTTGATGTTTCTTATAAAAATAGAATATCTTTTATAGATTTTAAACTTAATTATTTAAAATCAAATAAGAATATGAAAGATTCTACTGATATTAGTAAATATATTAATGAAGCAATAAAATCATTAAATGAAATAGATGATGATATATTAAAAGAACTTAAGATAAAAGAATTATCAAATGAGTTTGGAATTGATGAATCTGTAATCAAAAATAAAATTAAAATAAGTGTTAAGAAAGAAGTAAAAAAAGAAGAAAAACTTACTAGAAAGAGATATGATAAATATGATATTAGTGAAATAAGAATATTATATTTAATGCTTAATTATGATGATGTTATTTTATATTTTGAAAATGGACTTGGATATCTAATACATGATAATATGATGGCACTTGCGTATAAAATAGTAGAATTTAGAAATGATTATGGATATTTTAATTATAGTGATTTTATAGATTATATAAGTGATAATGAATCATTAAACGAAACTATAAAAGAAATAATGAGATATCATAATGAAGATGAGTATACAGAAAGTGAACTTGAAGATTATTTTGATACTATTAAAGAATATTCAGTCAAGAAAAGAATAAATGAATTAAAGCGTGAAATGAATGAAACATTAGATGTTAATAAGAAAATAGAACTAGCAAATAAAATAAATAAAATAAATAAGGAAGTGTTAGAATGGTAAACAATATTAAAACATTTGAAGAAAGAATTAATGATTTAGTTAAAGAAGGTAAAGAACAAGGATATTTGACTTATGAACAAATAGCTAAAAAAACAATGGATTTAGATTTAGATAGTAATGCATTAGATGAACTTTATAATGTACTTACAGAAAATCAAATTGAAGTAAGAGCAGAGGATGAAGATGAAGGTGGCGCTATTGATTTAAAGGATGATATAACTGATAATATACCTGATGAAAGTAAAGACATGAGCGTTAATGATAACGTAAGAATGTATTTAAAAGAGATAGGTAAAATAAGTTTGTTATCACTTGAAGAAGAACAAGAACTATCAAAGAGAGTTGCTGAAGGAGATGAAAAAGCTAAGAATATTTTAGCAGAGTCTAACTTAAGACTTGTTGTTTCTATTGCTAAAAGATATGTAGGAAGAGGCCTTTTATTCTTGGATTTAATACAAGAAGGAAATATTGGTCTTATGAAAGCAGTAGAAAAGTTTGATTATGGAAAAGGATATAAGTTTAGTACTTATGCTACTTGGTGGATAAGACAAGCTATTACAAGAGCACTTGCTGATCAAGCAAGAACTATAAGAGTTCCTGTTCACATGGTTGAAACAATTAATAAAATGGCAAGAATAGAAAGACAGATGACATTAGAATTAAATAGAGAACCTACTGACCAAGAACTATCTAAAAAGATGGGACTTTCTGTAGAAAAGATAGCTGAAATAAGAAAAATAAGTCAAGATCCAGTGTCTTTAGAAACACCAATAGGTGAAGAAGATGACTCACACTTAGGAGATTTTCTTGCTGATGAAAGAACTATGTCACCAGAAGATTTCGCAACATATGAAATACTTAAAGATGAGTTAAAACAAGTATTAGATACACTTACTGTTCGTGAAAAAGAAGTATTAGAATTAAGATTTGGTTTATTTGATGGTTCAAGTCATACTTTAGAAGAAGTAGGTAAGAAATTCAAAGTAACAAGAGAAAGAATTAGACAAATTGAAGCTAAGGCCTTAAGAAAATTAAGACACCCATCAAGAGCTAAAAAATTAAAGGATTTCTTAATTGAATAGAATAGAAGCAATTTGTTCATTTATAAATGATAGTGACTTAGTAGTAGATGTTGGGTGTGATCAAGTAGAAGTAGGAATACTACTTTCTAAAAGAAATATTAAATCTATTGCTAGTGATATAAGTGAAAAAGTAGTTGCTAGTGCTAAAGAAAAAATAAGTAAATTAAATTTAAATGATTATATTGATTTAAGAGTTTCTGATGGACTTGATAATATAAAAGATGAGGAAGCAAATACTTTGGTACTTGCTGGAATGGGTACTCATACAATACTTGATATATTAAAGAAAACTAATCTTAGATTTAATAAAATAATAACTATATCAAATAATTATCATGATAGATTAAGAAATGAAATGAATAAATTAAATTATATAGTTAGTGATGAATTAATAGTATATGAAAATAATAAATATTATAATTTAATAGTATTTAAAGAAGGGAAAAGAAAATATACTGAAAAAGAATTATTATTAGGAATGAATCATAGAGATAATATTATGTATGATAAATATTTAAATTACTTAAAAAATAAATATTTAGAAATACAAAAATCTTCAAATAATCAAAATATAAAAGCAAATAAAATAATTCAATATATAGACTAAGAAATTAGTCTCAGATTGTTGACAAAGTGGTATATTTAAAAA
>CAVBMP010000024.1:0-2739 GCA_963596555.1 Bacteroides helcogenes | reverse complement strand
ACCTTTGTTTGTTATCCATATTATGAATCGTATACATTTTAACTAATGTTTAACATATATCTGATTTGATTTTTTTTATTTTTTTAATGTACTCAGTTATATTATGCCTAAATTGTGCCAACACTGTCGATATTTTTTCATTACTAAATTTTTTTTGAACATTATAATAAGCAATCAAACCATTTTTATTTTTACAATAATCTTTTGCCTTTTTAGTTATTTCAATATTTATTAGTTTTTGTTTTATTTTATTATAATATTTCATTTACTTCCTCCTATTATTATAATCAGTCATAAAAAACAAAAACACTTCTTTTTTTTAAAACTTTTTAAAGAAAATAAAAAAAATAGAGATTTCTCTCTATTATTATCCAATTCTAAATGCTGGAGATACACCGAATGCAAGATTAGCAGAAGTGCGGTTCCAAGAACCATTAATATTGACAATGTAGAAGAAGCCGGCAACAGAATTGGCCGAGCGTAGCCACCACCAATTATTTTTTATTGTGCTAGCATAACTACTGGTAGTCACATTTTTACTCATGTAATAATCTAATTGCCTTGTACAATCTCTTGCTGTATCACCATTAATAGAACTTGATGTATCTTGAGCCCATACTTCTGCAGTTGATAATAAATATAGTTTATCTATTGATGTAAAATTATCAGTGTCTTCACTTCCATGTCCTGATACTGTTTTTGTATCAATGATTACACTCTTTAATTCGTTTGGTAATGAGTTATAAATAGCACTATCTATAAATGCTTTCATTTTGCTTTTTGGCCAACCACCAATATTTGTATAACCACCATTCATATAATAACTAGTTATAATATCTACAAATTCTAATACAAAACCACATGCACTTTGTGAAAAGTTATCTTGTTTACATTCATTAGGTGTACTTAGATTTGCTATTCTTACTTTGTGTTTTCCATACGTACCTAAGTCTACTTCCTTTTCATTGCCTACACTATATGGGCATGAGTCTGGATTATCAGTGCAACTCTTAGCAACACTCGCTATTGTATCCCAATCATCGTCTGCAAAAGTTTTTGGTTTTTTAGGACCACATTCTTCATTATCTAAGTTTCCATCTTTTAAATCTGTATTCTTTAAATCAGTTATCTTTTTACCTGATGATAATTCTGCTACCCACTCACCATTTGACACTTTCATGCTTTTGATAGTGCCATCAGTATTTAATAGTACGCAATATTGTAAATCTCTTCCTGTCATTTCTAATTTAGTATCATCTTCACTACTTACATATGTTAATTTATTTCCTTTCATTGATTCAGATATGTATTTTTTAGATACTTCACTATATACTGTTTTTGCTTCTGTTAGAAAACTATTCTTTTTAGCATCGTTAAGCATCTTTAATACGTTTGGTAATGCAATGATTACTAATATTGCAAGTATAGCAATTACCGCTAGTAACTCCACCAAAGTAAATCCTTTTTTGTTCATACAATCATGCTCCTTTACTATTACTTTACTTAGTATACTTGCATTATAGCATAGTTACCCCCCCCCTAGTCAATTTACAAATGCTTGACACCCAACAAAATTATGGCAATAAAAAAAGAACTAATTACTAGTTCTCATAAACACTAACTTGTTTTTTATCTTTTCCTTTTCTTTCATACTTAACTACACCACTAACTTTAGCATATAAAGTATGATCTTTACCCATTCCAGTATTTGTTCCAGGATAGATTTTAGTTCCTCTTTGACGATAGATTATAGCACCAGCTTTAGCAGTTTGACCATCGCTAAGTTTAGCACCTAGTCTACGACCAGCAGAATCTCTACCATTCTTTGTAGAACCTACACCTTTTTTAGATGCGAATAATTGTATATTTAAATTCATTTTAATCATGGTCTTCCTCCTTAATATTAATATTTTTATTATAATTGTCTCTTAGTTCATAAATCATATTAACTAAGTTATTAAGTAAGTTATTAGTTATATTATCTTTCTTAATATTAATAATTTCTAAATCATTAGTATCAGTATAACTAATAGCATCTTGGTCAAATGTAAGTATTGCATTAATAGTAGTAATAATCATTGTACTAAAAGAAGCACAAACTATATCTTTACCATAATCATCATACATTGCATGACCTTTACAATGAATACTTTGTATTACATTGTCTTTTTTACTTATTCTTACTTTAATCATTATTTATTAATAGACTTGATAAGAATCTTAGTATAAGGTTGTCTATGTCCTTGAGTTTTTCTATATTTTTTCTTTGGTTTGTATTTAAACACAAGAACTTTCTTTTGTTTACCATGTTTTAATACTTTAGCAACTACTTTAGCACCCTTAACAGTTGGAGTTCCTACTTTGCCATCAACATATAAAACTTCATCAAAAACAACTTCGCTACCTTCTTCATTTTCTAACTTTTCAATATATAGTTCTTGTCCTTCTTCAACCATATATTGTTTTCCACCAGTTACAAATATTGCTTTCATATTATTCCTCCTTCAATAAGACTCGCTTTTAAGGTAAGATAAATCTTTTTAAAACCTTTTCAATGCGGTTGTAGAGAAAGATTTCTACAAACATCAGTATTTTAGCATATTTAATTGTTTCTGTCAAATAATTTAGATAAATATTTTCTTTCTGTTATACCACCAATCGTATGATAATAATCTCTTTTAAATTTATTATGATTTTGTACTCTTTTAATCTTTTTAAAATTATAATCATTTTTATATC
>CAVBMP010000023.1:0-4420 GCA_963596555.1 Bacteroides helcogenes | reverse complement strand
ATTAATAATAATCATAATAAATAATAAATAATCTAAATATTTCCAAATAATACTATTATCTATTACTATTCCAAGTAAACAAACTGTTATAAATAGTATTTTAAAAACAATAAGTAAAACTTTGCTACCTGTTAGATACTCTATGTAATTTTTACCAATATAATATCCACTTAATATTGTAGTAAAACCAAATAAAATAAATGTCACTATTAAAAGATATACTCCCATTTTACCACTTGTCATATAAAACACTGAGTTAATTAATACAATATAATCATCAATTACTTTATTATTATATAAATAGATTAATAATAATGAAGAGATTAATATAGTTATAACAAACGAAATAAAATACATTCCTAAAACTTGATATCTCATACATATATCAGAGTCATTTTTATCAGTAGAAGATGATACTGAAGTAGTCCCAACTAATACTTCATTCATAAATATGCTTCTTTTAATACCAATTACCATACCTGATAATATTGATTTAATTGAAAAAATTTGATTAAAATTATATTTAAAAGATAAAATTAATATATCAATATTTCTAAATATACTAAATAAACACATAACAATAAATATAAAACACATGATGGGTACTACTTTATTCATAAGTTTTAATACTGAATCAATAGATAAATCAATAGTTATTAAAAGTATTAAGAAAACACATACTATTATAATAATCTTATTAATATTAGTATTTATCTCTATCATATTACTTATAGTATTTAACTGTATCATTTGAAAGAAAAAACAATAAATAATTATTAAAAGTATACAAGAAAATAAAGCAAGTATTCTTCTGTTAGTTCCATACCTTAATATAAAATATGGTCCTCCTATAAAATTATCTTTATTTTTCTTTCTATATTTTTTGCCTAAATAAGACTCATAATAGCAAATGGAACTCATTAATAATGAAAATAAAATTATCCATATAACAGAACCAAAACCTCCAACTATTATACATACTGTTGTTCCAATAATTGAACCTACTCCGACCTTAGTACCAAGTGTTAAAAATAATGAAGTTTTATCTTTATTAAATAGTTCTTTTATACCAAGCTTATAATTTCTATATTTGATTTTTTTAGTTACCAAAAAAGAAAGTATAAACATAAATATAGTTAATATTATCCACATATTAAATAATATTTACAAATTAAAAAGTTATCACTATTTATGATAACTTTCATTATTCATTATTTTAAATGATCTATATATTTGTTCTAGCAAGATTGCTCTAAAAAGTCCATGAGGAAATGTTAATTTAGAAAATGATATCAATTCATTACTAAGACTCTTAACCTCATTATCAATACCATCTGAACCACCTATTATAAATGTAATATTACTTTTACCATTATTAAATAAGTTTTCTAAATGATCTTTAAATTCAATAGAGTTATATTCTTTACCATGTATATCTAATGAAATAATATAATCGTTTTTATTAATCTTTTTTAATATTTCATCTTTTTCTTTAGTGATACTACTATCTTTAACTTCAATTAACTCAATCTTATGATATTTAGTTATTCTTTTATAATAGTCTTCTATCATACTTTTTAGATACTTTTCTTTTAAAGAACCAACTGCAATAATCTTTATCATTTATATAATTTAAGTGGATCCATCATAACACCATTTTTATACATAGTTAAGTGAAGGTGTGTACCTGTACATGAACCTGTACATCCCATTATTCCTATAACTTGTCCTTTTTCCACTTTATCTCCTGGTTTTACCATATATTTTGATAAGTGCATGTATACACTTGTATAACCACCATCATGATCTATTTTAACATTAGTACCTGCGCCACTATTCCATCCAGTTTGAGCTGATTTAACAGTTCCGCTTTGTATAGCATAGATATTTCTTGATGATGTACCAGTAATATCAACTCCACTATGGAAATGTTCTTCTCCTCTAATTGGGTGAACTCTGTATCCATAATATGAAGATATTCTAAATGGTTTACTTGTAGGCCATGCCCAATATGTAGTATTTCCATAATATACAACATTTTTAGCACCTACCACTATTACTTTATCAACTGCTTCACTTATAACTTCATTACTAACTTGTGCACTCTTTAAAATTACACCATTCATCTCCTTAGTAGCAAATGTAACTTTACTTAATCCATCTGAACCATTTTGTTTAACATACATATCATCAGCACTAAGAGATTTATCATATTCTATCTTAGTTTCATGCTTAATAGTTTGAAGTTCTGTATCAAATGATTCAACAACTATATTAGCAATAGGTGATATAGGAGAAACTGTTACTTCTTGTCCTTCTGCTAAAAGAGCATTTTCACCAACTATATCAGGATTAGCTATTAAAAAGTCTGATACGCCAAGTTTATTATTATAAGCAATTGTCTCTATAGTATCATTTGCTTTAACTGTATATTTATCTGTTAAATTAGTAGTACCAAATAAGAAATATTGACTTAATTCATCAGAATCAGTAATTATTTCTTCTTCTGTAGATACATATGTCTTCTTTATAGTAACATTTTGGTCAAAATAAACATCAGTAATTTCCATACCCTCTTCTTGCTTATTACTATATTTTCCAGATAAATAATCATTATATTCTTCTTCAGTTAAAAACGCTAATATAGTATTCTTAACCGCAACATCTAAATCTTTTTTATTTAAAATATAAAACTTTTTTGAATCTTCCTCATCTTCACCTTTAACAGATACTTCATATCCTTCTATAGTGAATGGTGCTGAATCTTTTATCTCATCATAAATTTCTTTAGTAGTCATTAAATCATCATTATATGTTAATACTTCTTGTACTTCCAAACCTTCTGGTGGATATATTTTATTAACACCATATTTTTTCTTTATTTCATCTTGTTCTTTATCTATAAGGTCATATAATTCATCTTTAGATGTAATTAATCCTACTTTTTTATCTGACAAATAAACTTGATAATACTTATTAACTTTTCTTTCTATAGGTTCAAATGTAATACACATATAAATTACTAAACATATAATTAGAAAAGTAAAAAATATTGTTGAAATAGATATTTTTTCCTTATTCATTCTCATCTTCCTTATTTATATAATTATCAAATGAACCAGTGTTCATTTTAAATATTAGATCAACAGCTCCAGTTTGACCTGCTCTGTGCTTAGCAATAATTAATTTGATTTTTCTATTGATATTGCCATCATATTTTCCATATTCATCACTATGTAAGAATAATACAATATCGGCATCTTGTTCAATAGAACCAGACTCTCTTAAATCTGATAGTTTAGGTGTTTTATCACCATCTTTTCTTTGTTCAACGCTTCTTGATAATTGTGCTAATGCAATTACTGGAACATCTAATTCCATTGCTAGTTTTTTAATATCACGACTTATTTCACTTACTTCTTGTACTCTTTGACCTGCATATTTAGATGAACTTGATAATAATTGTAAGTAGTCAATTACTATTAAATCTAAACCAGAATCAGAGTTTTTAAGTTTTCTACATTTTCTTCTTATTTCACTTACAGTAAGTCCACCAGAGTCATCAATAAAAAACTTAGTATCAGAAAGTTCACTCATCGCTTCATTCCATTTTTTCCAATCATTGTTTTTTAGTTTTCCAGTTTTTAATACATCACCATCAATTTTACCTACGCATCCAAACATTCTCTTAGCTATTTCTTCTACACCCATTTCAAGTGAGAAAAACGCTATACTATTTTTATTCTTGATAGCGGCATTCAATGCTACATTTAAAGCAAAGGCACTCTTACCACAACCTGGTCTTCCTGCGACTATAATAACTTGTTTCTTTTGAAGTCCTCTTGTCATATTATCAAAATCATAATATCCTGTTCTAATACCAGTAAAATCAGTTTTAGATTCAGCAAGAGCTTCCATATTTTTTTGTACATCCGGAAGTACATCTTGTATACTTCTAATATCTTTTCCTAATCTGTCATTATAAACACTTAATATGTTTCTCTCTGCATTTTCTACTATATCTACAATACTATCTTGTTCTTCATAACATTCTTCTTGTATTTTAGTAGTTTTATTTATTAAATTTCTTAAAATACTTTTTTCGAAAATAATCTTAATATAATAATTTAAATTAGCAGTTGAAGGTACAGAATTAATAATATCAGTAATATACTCAACTCCACCAACTTTAGATAATTCCTTATTTTTATCAAGCTCATTGCATACAGTAGCGGCATCAACAGGAATATTATTTGTATGTAAGTTTTTCATTGCTTTATATATTATTCTATTTTCAGCACTATAAAACATTTCATCAGTTACTTCATCCATTATTTTATCAAGAGCAGTTCTTTCAAGAAAACCACAGCCTAAAACAGATATTTCAGCATCTATATTTTGAGGTTCTTTTCTCGCCATA
>CAVBMP010000022.1:0-2693 GCA_963596555.1 Bacteroides helcogenes | reverse complement strand
CATTTTGTTTCAAGAAATGCTATGAATATTGATGGTTTAGGTGATAGGATAATTGAAGATTTCTATAATTATGGATACATTAAGAAATTTAGTGATATTTATAAGCTAAATAATAAAAGAGAAGAACTTACATTATTGGAAGGATTTGGTAATAAAAGTATAGATACTTTATTAAAAAACATAGAAGATTCTAAGAAAAATTCACTTGATAGATTATTATTTGCTCTTGGTATACCTGGTATAGGTGCTAAAACTGCAAAATTATTATGTAAATATTATAAAAATATTGATTTACTTATGAAAGCATCAGCAGAAGAATTAGCAGAAATAAAAGATATTGGAGAAATTTTATCTATAAATGTAGTAGAATACTTTAAAAATGAGAATAATATTAATGAATTGAATGAACTTAGAAGATTAGGTGTTAATATGAATAGTGAAGCAAATGAAATAATTGAAGATGATAATTTTAAAAATAAAAGATTTGTAATTACTGGTTCTTTTGATAATATAACTAGAGATGAAATAAAAGAGTATATAGAAAAAAGAGGTGGATTTACTAGTGATTCAGTTAGTAAAAAGACTTCTGTAGTGCTTGTTGGAAAAGATCCTGGTAGTAAAAAAGATAAAGCAGATGAGCTCAATATTCCTATATGGGATCAAGATAAATTATTTAATATAATGGGAATAGTGGAAAAATAAAATAAAATATAGTATAATTAATAAAGCCAAAGGAAGGTGTTAAATTAAATGAGCAAAAGAAAAAACTTACAAAATAATAAAGTATTATGGGGATTATTAGGACTTTTATTAGTATGTTTCCTAGTATTAGGTTTTGGGTTTTATAAATATTTTTATTCAGGTGCAGGAAATAATAAATATGGTGATAGATTAGATGATATTGACAAATATCCACTTTCTAAGACACTTAATGATGATATTAAGTCTGTATTTAATGATAATTCTGAAGTAAGTAAAACTACTGTAGATGTTAAAGGCAAAGTTATATATATTAATATAGATTTTGGTTCTTCTATAAAAGTGTCACAAGCACAAGATATTGCAGTTAAAGCACTTGAAAAAATTGGAGAAGAAAATTTAAAATATTATGATGTACAATTTATATTAACTTATTCAGGATCAGAAAGTAATGAGAACTTCCCTGTATTTGGTTCTAAAAGCTCAAGTAGTTTAAAAGTAGTATGGTGAATTTATGAAGTTAATGAAAAATAATAAAAAGAAAAAAACAACTATAATAGTGTTTTCAGTAATAGTATTTATTGTATTTGCTTTTTTTGGAACATTATATTATATAACTAGTACAGTAAATAATTATAGTTTTGCAGAAAAAAAATGGATAAATGATAATGTATCAAAGTCATTAGATGTATATATTGAACCTAACTTACCTATTTTTTCTAGTAATGGTAGCGGTGTGTTCAATGATTATATAAAAGCACTTAAAGAGGATACTAATCTTACATTAAATGTTATTTCTACTGAAGCAAATGATACAATAAAACTTAAGAATAAAAACAGTATAGATGATAAAGATACTGTAATATACAAAGATCATTTTATTGTTGTTGGACAAATGGATTCAGTTAGTAAACTTACTGATTTAAATAATAAAAAGATAGGGGTATTGTCTTCTGATATAGAATCAATCTCATATTATTTAACTGAATATAAAAGTATAAATTTAACTGAATATGATGATATAGATGATTTAATGGCGTATTATCAAAATGATGAAATTGAATATATGATAATCCCTATGTATAGATATTTGGATAAAATAATATCTAATAAATATGAAATAATATATCATTTGGATGGGTTATATTCATATTATTGTTTAGAATTAAATGATAAAGATAGTGTACTTAGTAGTGTTGCTTCTAAATTCTATTACAGATGGGAAGAGACTGCTAAGAGTAAAATCAATGAATATTTTTTAGATTTATACTTTACATCTAAGAATTATTCTGAAATGGATAAAGAGGCTATAACTAATGAGGATTTAATAGTTGGTTATGTAACTAATCTTCCATATGAGGGAATGATACATAATAAATTTACTGGTCTTACAGATACTTATTTATCTAAATTTGCAGATATGACAGGTGTAACATATAAATATATTGAATATGATGATACTAAAAAATTAAATTCTGCATTAAGTTCATCTAAAGTAGATTTAGTATTAAATTATTATTCTTTAAATTCAGATAATTATACTAGTACAAGAACACTTGGAACTACTGAATATGTTGTACTTGCTCATGTTGATAATAATATAGTAGTCAATTCATTATATAGTCTTGTTAATTCAAATGTTAACATGTTATCAACAATGAATTTGAAATATAATATGGCAAGTAAAAATTTATTTGAAATTAAAGATTATGCTAATATTAAAACATTGCTAAAAAATATAGATAAAGATTCAATAATAATTATTGAAAAAGAAGTTTATGATTACTACAAAGATTCTAAACTTAAAAATTATAGTATTAGATATATAGATACTGTTAGATTAAATAATTCATTCTTATTAAAAAAAGATAATACTGCATTTAATAACGTGTTTGATTTCTATTTAAGTACATTAAGTTCAAATGAGATGAAGAATGAAAGTGTAGTAGGAGTAATAACTACTTTAAAAAATAATAGAATAATTGGATTTATAA
>CAVBMP010000021.1:0-7863 GCA_963596555.1 Bacteroides helcogenes | reverse complement strand
TTCATATTATACCTCCAAACTAAATCTACAAAAACATTTTATACTTTAACGAAAGTAAAGTCTTTACTAGTAAAGCGAAAGAAAATATTGACAAAGTAATATATAAAAGGTATATTATAATAGAAAGGAGTAAGGTAATGAAAGATAAAGAGAAAGGAAAAAAGAAAGGTAAAATATTTATTACAATAGTTATTAATTTAGTTGTAGCTATTATATTAATTTTTGCAATTTATTTGTTAGGTGGTAACAGAATATATAGAGTGGGATTTAATATTGATGCAGGTGAATATATTCTATTAGGTAATGGTGAATTTAAAATAGGCAATAAGTCTGATAAAAACTATGGATACTATCAAGTTAATAATATAAAAGATAGTGAGTTGGTTAGTGTTGGTGGTTTTACTGATAAAGCATATTTAATTTTAGAAGAAGGTCAATTATTAAAGACAAAACATGCAAAACTATATAAGGTTAGTGAATATGAACATGCAGTTGAAGATTCTATTTCATATAATACTAATTATATGTTTGAAACTTATTATAAAGTAGGTTATGACTTAAGCGCAGGTACTTATACTTTTACTGGAGATGATTTCTTCTATAAGATTTGTTCTAAACCAACTTGTAAAATATCTTCGAATGATAATGAAATGTTAGAAATTGAAAACGTAAAAGATTCTAAAAGAATTACATTAGAAGATGGACAATATTTACGAATTGGTGGTAAAACAATTACTGCTACAAAGTAAGGATGGTATAGTATGAATAACAATGAATGGAATAATCAAAATAATTATAATAATCAACCATTAAACAATAATTACAATAATGGATTAAATAATTTAAATAATCAAGTTAATCAAAATATAGCACCTGATAAAAATAATAACATTAAACTAATATTAATGATTTTAGGAATAGTAATTGTAGTTTTAATAGTAGCTTTTGCTGCAACAAAGTTATTTACTAATTCATCTATAATAAATGGTCATAAAAATACAACTGGTTCAACAGATTATAAAGGTTCTGATGTTGACTATAATTGTGTATATGAAATTACAAAAGGTAATGATAAAGGAACAATGTATTCAGATATTATCTTTAATTTTAAAAGTGGTAAATATAATTATCAAGTAAAAGAATATAGAAAAACAGTTTATGAATATGCAAATGGAGTAACAGATAGTAAATATAAAGAAATTGTTGATTCATTAAATGCAACGGAATGTTTATCTATTGGTACTACTGATAAAAAATGTACGGGTGATCATCTAGATATAGGGTTAACTAGTAATGGATGGAATACAATCGTAGATAGAACTAGTAATAAAATAGTGATAACTAGTTATAATGCTTATGGATTAGGTCAAACTGCTAGTGCAGAAGATAAAAAAGATTTTATAGATGACTTTATAAAAAGTGGTTATACATGTAATTAATAAAATTGAAATCTGAAAGAAAATATGTCTAACAGATTTCTTTTTTTATGAAATTTCATTTTTTTGAAGTGTTTTTTAGATTTATGGTATATTATAATAATAGGAGGTAAAATATCTTGACAAAAAAAATAATACAATATAATATTATTTGTGTGAAGAAGAAAGAGGAAGATTATGAAAAACTTAGTTATAGTAGAGAGTCCTAGTAAAAGTAAAACTATTGAGAAATATCTAGGACATGATTATAAAGTATTATCTAGTAAAGGACATGTTCGTGATTTAGCTACTACTGGTAAATATGGTTTAGGAGTTGATTTAGAGGATAATTTTAAACCAAATTATATTACTATGAAGGGTAAGACTAAATTATTAAACGAGCTTAAGAAAGAGTCTAAAAATAGTGATAATGTTATTTTAGCAACAGATCCAGATAGAGAAGGAGAAGCTATTAGTTGGCATTTAAAAGAAGCATTAGGACTTCAAGATGGTAAATATGGAAGAGTAGTATTTAATGAAATAACTGAACCTGCGATTAAAGAGGCATTTAAACATCCTAGAAATATTGATACTGAACTTGTACATAGTCAAGAATCAAGAAGAATATTAGATAGAATAATTGGATTTAGATTAAGTAAACTTATGAGAAGTAAGACTGAAGGAAGTAGTGCTGGTAGAGTACAAAGCGTTGCTTTAAAACTTATTGTTGATAGAGAAAGAGAAATATTATCTTTTGTAAAAGAAGAATATTATACTATAACAGCAGATTTTAAAGATTTTAAAGCCGATTTAAAAAAATATAAAGGTGAAGATATAGAAATTAAATCATCTAAAGAAGCAGATGATATATTAAATAGTTTATCTAATGCATATAATATTGCTTCAGTAGATAAAAAACTTAAGAATAAACAAAGTAAACTTCCATTCACAACAAGTACTCTTACTCAAATGGCATCTACTAAATTAGGTTATCCTGCTTCTAAGACAATGTCTATCGCACAAAAGTTATATGAAGGAATTACTTTAGAAAATGAAACAGTTGGTTTAATTTCATATATGAGAACTGACTCTATTAGATTATCTGATTTATTTGTAAATGAAACTAAGAAATATATAACTGATAATTATGGTAAAGAATATGTAGGATATACTAAAAGTGCTAAGAAAAAAGACAATGTACAAGATGCTCATGAAGCTATTAGACCTACAAGTATTAAAAGAACACCACAGTCTATTAAAAAATATTTAAAACCAGAAGAATACAAATTATATAACTTAATATATATTAGAACATTAAGCTCTTTGATGGCAGATGCTAAAGTAGAAGCAACTACAGTTGATTTAGAAAATAATAATTATCTTTTTAGAGCAACTGGTCAAGTATTAGTATTTGATGGATATTTAAAAGTATATAAAGATTATGAAGATAATACTGATAATATATTGCCTGATTTTCAAAATTATAAATCTAAGGTATTAGTATGTTCTAATACTTATAAGACACAACACTTTACAGAACCTAAACCAAGATATACAGAAGCTAAATTAATAGCTGAGATGGAAAAACTAGGTATTGGTAGACCAAGTACATATGCTAAAATAATAAGCGTATTAAAAGAAAGAAAATATGTAACTATAAAAGATAAGAAGTTTTATCCAACTGATACTGGTATAACAGTAACTGATAAATTACAAGAATTTTTCTCATCAATAATAAATGTTAATTATACTGCTGATATGGAAAATGATTTAGATTTAATTGCTGATGGTAAACTTGTATGGTATAAAGTATTAGATAAATTCTATAAAGATTTTGAACCATTATTAAATCAAGCATTTAAGGAAATGGAAAAAGTATCTCCAGAAGAAACAGGTGAGATGTGTCCAGAATGTGGTAGTCCATTAGTTATTAGAAATGGAAAGTTTGGTAAGTTTGTTGCTTGTTCAAATTATCCAGAATGTAAATATATCAAAAAAGAAGAAAAACAAGTTGTTGAAGTATGCGACTGTCCTAAGTGTGGTGGCAAAATAATAGAAAAAACTACTCGTAAAGGTAAAACATTCTATGGATGCAATAATTTCCCTAAGTGTAAATATGCATTATGGGATAAACCGACTGGAGAGATTTGTCCTAAATGTAATGGACTTTTAGTTACTAAAAAAGATAATATAATATGTCCAGAATGTGATAAAGATAAAGAATAACTGTCTAATTTGTAAAAAAACACTGATTTTGCTTGATTTTTCAAGTAGTTATGCTACAATTAATATGTAAACATCATAACAAGAAGAAAAATAGATGATGTTTAAATGGGAGGTAATTATAATGAGTAAAACTGAATTAGTAGAATTCGTTGCTGCTAAAGCCGGATTAACTAAAGCTGACGCTCAAAGAGCATTAGATGCTACATTTGAAGGAATCACAACTGGACTTAAAAAAGAAGGAAAAGTTGCATTAGTAGGATTCGGTACATTTGCTGCTAAAAAAAGAGAAGCAAGAGATGGAATCAATCCATTAACTAAAGAACCTATTAAAATTCCTGCAAAAGTTGTTGCATCATTTAAAGCTGGAAGCAAATTAAAAGACGCTTTAAATTAGTAAAGAAAGCCTGATTCATGGCTTTTTTTATTTTATTTGATTTTTTTTATATAAAATAGTATAATATAGAAAATTTTCAAAGGAATAAAAGGAGTTAAAAATGAAATTATTAAATGAAATTAACTATTTTAAAAAAGAATATGTCTATGAAGGATATTATAGAATATCTGATAAACCAAAAGAATATGACAAAATAACAAAAACTAAAATGATACAAGAGATATTTAAAATATATAGTGATTATAATAATATAATAGATATATGTACTCTAAAAGAGTTAAAATATTTAGAAAATGCTTTAAAAGGAGTTTATAAAGAAGGAAAGTATAAAGACTATAAAGATGAAACCGCTTGGGTAATTAAGACGTTAGAACAAAAGTTTTTGATTTCTATTTCTTTTAAAGATGGACTTGGTATACCAGAAGAAATAGTTAAAAGTGTTAAACTTGCAGTAAAAAATGTTGATTATAAAAAGAAAAGAGAAGAAGATGAGATTAATGAATTACTAGTAAGCTATATTAAACAACTAGGAGGTTCTATCCTTTTTCCTGCATGTCAATTTATAAGTGGAATTACTCAAATAGATGAAGAGTCTGTATGGAAACATATGTTAAGTAATAGACTATTTAATTATTATATTACTATTACTGAAAAGGATTTTGATGGAATAAATGGTACAGTGCCATATGCAATTCATAATGACTATATAGATTATATAGATGAAATTAATGATAAAAGAAAGAAAGATGGACTAGCGGGTTCTAGACAAATAGATATACGTATTTTTAAAACATTATTTTATTATGACTTTGATATTAATAATCCAACTATAGTAAAGTTTTTAGATGAATTATATAAACTACCAATTTTTACATCCAATGTAATAGAACTAATAAAAGAATACTCTGCATTAAATAGTGAAAGATATAGTTTAAAAGAAGCAATTCATAGTATTCCTATCATTAATAATGAAGACCTAACAGAATTTTTTAAATTGATGGATAAAGCAATGGATGAAATGCCATCATGTGCTCTTAATGGTTTTACTCCTAATGAAGCAAAAGATATAAAAATGTTAGAAATGAAAAATGAAATCAAAAAAGCACAACAATATATTCCTCAAACAGATGCTTGTTTAGATAAAAAAGATGCAAAACTATTTTATAAATTATATTTTGCACTACTAGATTTTACAAATTCAAAATATAAAATTAATCCTCATGTAAAATTTTATAATAAACTCAATAATAATCCTAATGATATGCCAAATATTATAGAAAAGTTATGGGATAACAGAGAAGAAGTATTTAATGAATTTATAAATACTAATCCATATAAGTTTAATGACGATGAATTAAAAATAGTAAATCAGATGAAAAATGGTATTAGAGATGTTTTTGTTATAGCAAAATTTGAAAGTGAATATACTGGTTTTATTTATAAGGATAAGGTATATATGGTAAAAGGAATAAATGATAATTTAGATAATGTTGTATCTTATGATTTATTACCTTATCCTGTTATAACTACAATTATTCCTTTTAAAAATGTACTTATTTATGACAGTATATTACAGGGAATACCAACTAAACTAGATCCAATGTTTACTAGCAATATTCTAGAAGAATATAAAAAACTCATGAAATATTATCATTTATAATAAATATAATCATAAATAGTTTCACCTAACTAAGTATTGGTTAGGTGTTTTTATTTGTATAAAAATATTTGCAAAATTTTGTTAATTGTCAATCATTTGTAAATTGACTAGGGGGGGGGGTGACTATGCTATAATGCAAGTATACTAAGTAAAGTAATAGTAAAGGAGTATGATTGTATGAATAAGAAAGGATTTACTTTAGTGGAGTTACTAGCGGTAATCGCTATACTTGCGATACTAGTAATTATTGCATTACCAAACGTATTAAAGATGTTTAACGATGCTAAAAAGAATAGTTTCTTAACAGAAGCAAAAACAGTATATAGTGAAATATCTAAAAAATACATATCTGAATCAATGAAAGGTAATAAACTAACATATGTAAGTAGTGAAGATGATACTAAACTAGAAATGACAGGCAGAGATTTACAGTATTGTGTATTTTTAAATGCTGATGGAACTATTAAAAGTATGAAAGTATCAAACGGAGAATATATAGCAAAATTACCATTAGACAAAAAGATAACGGATTTAACGAGCGCTGACTTAAAAGATGGAAATTTAGACGATTATGATTGCGCACATCCTTTTAAATCTGATTCTTGGAATGAAATTGCTTTAAATGCAAGAGATTGCGTTAATAATCCAGATTCATGTCCATATAAAGTAGGTGATGAAAAGGAAGTGAAACTAGAAAAATATGGAACACATAAAGTAAGAATATCTAATATGAGTACACCTAATGAATGTAATAATAGTGATTTTTCACAAAGTGCATGTGGTTTTGTAATTGAGTTCTGTGATGTAATTACAACTTATAATATAAATACAAGAGGTGAATATAAAGGAATAACGTATCCTTATGGTTGGAATAAAGATGGTTGGCCAGAAAGTTTAATGTACAAATTTTTAAATGATGAAAGTTTAGATGGTACAAACGATAAAGAATTAAGTATTATAAATGCATTACCTAATGAATTAAAGAGTGTAATAATAGATACTAAAACAGTGTCTGGACACGGAAGTGAAGATACTGATAATTTTATATCAATGGATAAATTATACCTATTGGCAACTGCAGAAATATGGTCACTAGGAACATCCAAGACTATTGACGGGGATACAGCTAGAGATTTAACGAGACAATTAGATTATTATAAAGGTGTAACGACAAATAGTTATGCTAAAGCAATAAAAAATAACAGTGCAGGATCTGCTTCTTATTGGTGGTCTCGTTCTGCCTATTCTAATCTTAATAGTCATTTCTACTTTATTGATGCTTATGGCGGATGGAATATTATTGCCGTTGCGTATGAACATGGTGTATCTCCAGCTTTCCGAATTGGATAATAGTAGAGAGAAATCTCTTTTTTTGTTTGTTAAAAAATACTGCAGTTGTATTAGTTATTTAGTTGAAGTTATTGTTCACGATCAGAAAAAATTGCAAATAAAAACGATGTGGAAAAAATACACTACCAAGATTAATGATTAATATCCCTAATCCAACGGTCTAACCGGACAGTAGTATATCCACATCTGTATATGTATTATACTATTTTATAAAAAAACTGTCAATTATGTTTTGGTATTTAATTTTTTTAAAAAAGTTTACAAAAAAAAGAAGTGTTTTTGAAATTTATGACTGATTATTATAATAGAGGGATAACCTCTAGGAAGGAGGTCATATGGAAAAATTCTATAATGGGATGTTTGATAGTATATTTAAAAACTCTTTATGTACTGAAAAATATATTATGCTTTTAAAATGGTTATTAGAATGTTGTTTAGAATTTAAAATAGATACATTATCATTAAAAGATAAAGAACTATCAAAAAATAATGCTGTTACTAAGGGAAAAGTAGTAGACTTGTATGTAGAAACAGATAATGAATTAATAAATGTAGAAATAAATAATCATCCACATGCATATAATAATGAAAGAAATCTAGCATACTTAGCAAACCTATATAGTAGAAGCGTAGATATAAGTGATGACTATAATAAAGTACATAGATGTATACAACTCAATTTAACAACTGGTAAAAAAGGAATAGACTTAAAAAGTGAATATGCATTATTAAAAAGAAATGGATTAAAAGAAGAAATATTCAGTGAAAATTTCATAATATATGAAATAAATGTAGATTTATTAAAAGAAGCATATTAT
>CAVBMP010000020.1:0-2460 GCA_963596555.1 Bacteroides helcogenes | reverse complement strand
AATTAATAAGTACAGCTATTACTATAAATAATACTAAATTAGTTATTTTAAATGATTTAGTATTTATTTTTCTCTTAATGCTATCTTTTGTTAAAAACTTAAACTTATTTTTCATATGCCTCCCCTACTGTACTTACAAATATTTCATTTAAAGTTGGCTCTTCTACTACAAATTTAATTACATTATTGCATTTTGATACTTTTTTAAATACATCATTTACATATTTAATATCTTCTATTTTAATATTATATTCATTTTTATTTTTAATAACGTCTTCTACGCCCTTGACTTTTTTAATTTCATCTACATCTAGGTCAGCTATTACTTTAATATTTTTCTTTCTATAATCTTCTTTAATTTTAGTTAATTTACCTTCTAAAACAGTATTTCCTTTAACAAGTATAACAAGTGAATCACAAAAATATTCTATGTGCTCCATCATATGTGATGAAAATATTATCATAGTTTTATTTTTCTTAAGTCTTAATATTACTTTCTTAAACATCTCTACATTTATAGGATCTAACCCACTAAATGGTTCATCTAATATTAAGAGTCTTGGACTATGAAGTATACTTATTATAAATTGTATCTTTTGTTGATTACCTTTAGATAACTCTTTTATTTTTTTATTTTTATATTCTTTAATATTGAATTCATCTAAATACTCATCTAATTTCTCTTCTACTTCTTTTTCAGTCATCCCTTTAAGTACACCATAATATATTGCTTGTTCTAAAACAGTTTTACTTGTTATTAAACTTCTCTCTTCTGTTAAGAAACCTATTTGATCAGTAAGAGTATAATCAATTTTTTTACCATCTAAAGTAATTTCACCTTCTGTTTTATCAAGAAGTCCCATAATCATCCTAAATGTAGTTGTTTTACCTGCGCCATTCACACCAAGTAAACCAAATATTTCTCCTTCTTTTATCTCAAATGATAAATCATTTACTGCTCTAAAGTCATCATAATATTTAGTGACATGACTTACTTTTAACATATCTTTACCTCCATTCCATTTTCTATTCCTAAGTTTTCTGCTTCATCTTTATTCATATGATATTCAAGTACACATGTTTCATCAGATTTAATCATAACCTCATCAAGAGTTAACCCATTTACTTCTATTTTTACTATTTGTCCTTTAGAAACATTAAATTCTTTTAAATCTTCACTGCTCATATGAATATGTCTATCAGCAATAATAGTTGACTCTACCGCTTCATAAGTACCATATGGCCCTACTATAGTTATAGTTTCACTTCCCTTTAAGTCTCCACTACTTCTAATTGGCGGATTAATACCTAAATATTCACAATCTCTTTCAAGTAGTTCTACTTGTGTATATTTTCTACAAGGTCCTACTATACGAACATTTTCTATTTTCTTATTATTTTTGATTAACGTTACTGTCTCCTCTGCTGCAAATTGTCCTTTTTGTACTAACATTCTTCTAACATTAAGATTATAGTTTTTACCAAATAATATATCTAATACCTCACGTGTTACATGTATATGATGATTAGATAAAGCTGATTTTATTATCATAAAAGTATCCTCCTCCTACATTATAAAATATTTTCATTTAAAATTGAATAATTAATCACAAAATAATCTATATTTCATTAAATAATATTAAAAGGGGATGATAATTTGAACGGTAGTTATTATAAAACTCCAGTATTTTTAAATGATATAGAAAGGGATTCAAATATGCCAAACAATTATCAAACAGATTATCCAATGGAGCAAAGTTATATAGAAAACATAATTAGAAATAATATTGGTAAAAAAGTAAGAGTTCATGCATCTTTTAGTGATTCAGTTGAATGGAGAGATAGAGTATTTACAGGTATAATAGAACATGCTGGTAGAGATAATCTAGTGTTAAATGATGTTGAAAATAATAAACATTACTTAATACTTATGATATATGTTGATTTCTTTGAATTTGATGAAGAAATAATTTACGCAAAATAACTTTAAATATAATATGATTTTTGCTATAATATTTAGGTAGGATGTGATTATATGAATACACTAAATATTATTGCTTTAATACTTGTTATCTTAATTATTCTTATTAGTTTAATTACTATTTTATTTAAGTGTCATAATGAAAAATTAGAATCTATTGTTAAAAATTTAGATAATACAGAAAAAGAATGTTTTGATAAATTGAAAAACAAATATGATTTTATTATTAGACTTATAAATATAATAGAAGATAAATATAAAGTCGAAAGTAAAATATTTGAAGACGTTAAAAAGATGAAAATAGATTCAATTAAATCATATAAAAATGAAAAGATACTTAATAAGTGTTATAAAGAAATATTACAAATAAAAGAAGATAATAAAAAGACTAAAGAAGTAAGAAGTTTTAAAGATATAATAAATGATTATGAAGATAATGAATTATTAATTATATCACTAATAAGTTCTTAGTGATATAA
>CAVBMP010000019.1:0-10298 GCA_963596555.1 Bacteroides helcogenes | reverse complement strand
ACTATTTAGTTTATCAAATATTTTTTGCGCAACTTCAAATTTAGGAAATACTATTATAAATATAATAGATATAAATAATATTAAGATAAGTACTGATATTAATACTATAAATGATAAACTAGGTGCTGCTTTATAACCCATAATAGATGCCCCTATTCCCATTATAGGTGCGAATACTAATAATCTAAGTCCAAAAGAAATAATACTTACTATATTATTAACGTTATTAGTACTTCTAGTTATTAAAGTTGCTGCCCCAAATTTATTAATTTCTTTTTTACTAAAAGAATTTATTTTATTATACATAGATTTTCTTATTTTATATCCATATAAAGATGAAAATTTTGCTGTACTATAAATAACTATTATGTTTGATATAAGTGCTAAAACACCAATCAAAAACATAATAATAGAATTACTTATAATATAACTATTATTACTATTAAATATTCCAACATCAACTATTTTACTCATTATAGTAGGTAAATAAAGTTCACTAAATACCTGTACAATAGTAAAAATAATGATCATGATAATATATTTATAAAGTCCCCTCATTAATCTTATAATATTCATTTATATCCTCACATTATTTCATTAAGTATCTCATTACTAATATATATTTTGTCCTCATTTATCTTAATATATCCATCATCAAGTACTAAATTTTTTTTGTTAAGAGCATCTTCTATTTTAAATACTTTGAACATGCTTATACCAAATCTTTTTTCAAACTCTGATATACTAACTCCTTTAAGTTTTCTAAGTCCAAGAATAAGTTCATTTTCCATTTCTTCTTGTGTTGAGATTAATAATTCATTTAGTCTATATTCTTCCTTTAAATATTTATTAAAGTTTCTTGTATTTTCATATCTCATATTATTAATATAACCATGTGCACCAAGACCAAAACCATAATATTCATCATTATTCCAATATGTTAAATTGTGTTTACTTTCATGACCATCTAATGCGAAATTACTTATTTCATAATGGTTATAATGATGACGTTTTAATGTCTTACATATGTATTTATACATCTTAAAATCTAAATCTTCACTTATAGGTTTAACTCCTTTATTATGAAGAAGTGTATGTTCTTCTATTATTAAAGAATATGTGCTTATATGATCAACTTTAAGTTTTAAAGCATACTTAATGTCACTTTTTAATATAGACATATCTTCTATAGGAAGAGCATATATGATGTCTATATTTATATTATCAAACCCTATCTTACGAGCAAGTGCTATCTTAGAGAATATATCTTTTTTATTGTGTTTTCTATTTAAATATTTAAGTTTATATTTATTAAAACTTTCAACTCCAATACTTAATCTATTAACACCATTTTCTTTTAAGAATATTAGAAATTCTTCACTAAGATCATTAATGTTACATTCATATGTAAATTCATAGTCAGAACTTAATTTAAATATTTTAATTATATTGAATAGTTTTACTAAATTATCATATGATAAACAACTAGGTGTTCCACCACCAATATATAAAGTTTTAACCATATCTTTTTCATAGTATTTATCTATTTCTTTTTTCAAGTAATTTAGGTAGTTGCTTGCCCAAATATCATTATTTAAAAACTTACAAAAATCGCAATAAGAACAAATACTATTGCAAAATGGTATATGAATATAAACACTTCTCATAATTTTACCTCATTACCATTTTATCACAAAAAAATCAGTATTTCTACTGATTATTATTTAATCTTAATCTTGGTCCAGATGCTTCATGTGTATTATTTCTATTTTTAACTTCATTATATTTTTCTACAATAGCATTTACTTTAAGTGCTTGTGCTCTTAACTCTTCTCTAGAAGCATTACTTGATACCATTCTTTCATATATTCTTCTTTCTTTATTATATTCACTTTTTAAATAATCAAGTGGACTAACTCTAGGATTACTTTGTGCACTTGCTGCTCTTCTTGCTTGTTGTTGATTTGCAACTGGTCTTGATGGTCTTCTTACTTCTGGTTCAATAACATATTCATTATTTTCAGTTGCTGGTCTTCTAGCAGGTAATGGTGTACTACCGTTAGTTCTATTAGAAGTTCTTCTAGCAGGTAGAGGTGTAGTACCATTATTTCTGTTAGGAGTGCTTTGTCTTCTAGCAGGTAATGGTGGTATTTCTCTATCATTAGTTGTATTAGATGTTCTTGTTTCTTGAACTGTTTCAGTCGCTTCAGTTGTTTCAGTTGTCTCAGTAGCTGGTTCTTCATCTAATCTTCTATCTAAATAAACATAACTTTCTAAAGTATTCTTTCTCCATTTAGAATATAATGTATCATTACTAGTTTTTACTGTTTTAATTGAATGAATTATATTCACTATTGGACATAAAGTCATAAAAATATTCTTAAGATTGCTAGCTACCTTTTGACCACTAGATAATTTATTATATTTTCTTACAACCTCATCATTATTGTAATCCATCTTTCTTTTGATATACATTGATTTACTAACATTAATAGCACCACTAATCGCAGTACTTATTAAATATAAACTAAACCACATAATTATTCCCCCTTATCAATTGATGTGCTTATTATACTACAAAATGTGTGATTTGTCAATTAACTTATGATCTTGCGTGAAAATTCTCATATTAATTATTCATCTTTTAATAACCAATCAACAACATTTATCTTAGTTATTCCATCATAATCTGCTTCCAAATCCATATCTAATGTCAATAATACTTTTGGATAATGGTCCCCTGTTTTTTGTAGTGATTTAAGTTCTCTTTCTAACACCTTATCATCTCTAACAGATAATGATACCTGAAAATATTTTAATCCATCTCTATTTTCTGCAACGAAATCAACCTCTAAATCATCAACTTTACCAACGTAAACTTTATAGCCTCTTCTTATTAGTTCTAAATAAACTATATTTTCTAATATGTGTCCCATATCACTATCTGCTTTCTTACCTAAAAGATAACTTCTAAGACCAGAGTCTACAGCATAATATTTATAATCTCTAGCAAGTAAATTTTTTCCTTTCACATCAAATCTTTCTGCTTTGTAAATCAAAAAGCTTTCCAAAAATGCTGTTATATAATTTTCTACTGTATGATTGCTAGTAGGCATTCCTTTGCTTGTTAATGTATCACTTATTTTTTTCGTAGAAACTGGACTGCCTATACTGTCGAATATGAATTTCAATACACTTTCAAGTAGTAATTTATCAGTTATGTTATTTCTTGCCATTATATCTTTATAAACTATAGTTGAAAATATTCCATCCAAATATTTATCAATATCATTAGGATTACTTTTTAATATACTTATGTTCCCAGGCATACCACCATTTTTCATATATTCCAAAAATAATTTTTGATAATTATTATCATCAAATGCGCTTACATACTCCTTAAATGATAAAGGTAACATTTTAATTTCTATATATCTTCCAGATAATAAAGTAGCTAGTTCTCCAGATAAAAGATAAGCATTAGAACCGTTTATATACACATCAACATTCTTTTTTATGTATAGACTATCTACTGTTTTTTGAAATTCAGGAACATTTTGAACTTCGTCTATGAATACATAATAGTCTTTTTTATCATCGATTTTATTATTTATATAATTATATAGTTCTTTATAATTTTCAAAATCATAGTCAGCATCTTCTAAATTAATATGTATAATCTGTTCTTTAGTTATTCCATTATTTTTTAAATAATCAATAAATAGTTCAAACAAAGTAGATTTACCACATCTTCTTATTCCAGTAACTACTTTTATTAAATCTTTGTTTTTCCATCTTATTAATTCTTCTAAATACTTATCTCTATTTATCATAATCCACCTCAATATAATTATATTCTTTAATTCTTACATTGTCAAGTTTTGGAAATATTTTTCCAAAACTATGCATTTCTTTATAGTTTTGGAAACAAAAAGAGAACTAAGTTCTCAAATTATTTTATAGTTCATTTATTATCTCTTCTAAAGTTTTAAGGTTATTTTTTTCAGAGTCTAATTTTGATAAATATTTAACAAAATCATTAACTTTAATATCCGTTTTAACATGCGTCTTATTATTTTCGACTGTCAAATAACCATTATCTATGGTATTTCCAAGTACACATAAATAAGGTACTCCTGTGATTTTAGAATCTTTTATCTTAGCACCTATACTTATATAATCTCTATCATCATATAACACTTTAATATTTTTGGAAATTAGTTCATCATATAACTTAGTCGCAAAATCTAGTTTATCTTTATCATCAGTTTTAACTATCAAATATATTAAATAAGGTGATAAATTTATTGGTAATGATATACCATTGAATTTATTATTCTCATCTTTAACAATACTATTTTCATATACAAGTGCAAGTGTTCTTGAAACTCCTATTCCATAACAACCCATACTATAATATTCTTCTTTTCCATCTTCATTAATATAAGTTGCGTTCATGCTTTTAGAATATTTATCTTCAAGTTCAAATATATGACCAAGCTCACATGCTTTTTTAGTTTCCAAATTATCTAAAGACTTAATGCCATAAGTTTCTTCTATATATTTTGATGCATCTTCTCTTTCAAGTAATTCACTATTTATTAGTTTTCCAGTGTTTTTATCATATAAAATATTATCCTCGCCTATATCAGAAATACACATAATCTCCTCAGATTTTGCCCCACCTATCGCACCACTATCAGCACCAACTGGATGAACATCAAGACCAATTTGATTAAATATTTCCATATATGCTTTTTTCATTTTATCATATTGCTTATCAAGTTCATCTTTATTTTTTCCAAAACTATACGCATCCATCATCTCAAAAGATTTGCCTCTTAATAGATAACCTCTAGTTCTTATTTCATTTCTAAATTTTTCACCTATTTGAAAAAAAGTAACTGGTAAATTTTTATATGACTTAAGTCTAGATGATGCGAATACCATAGAGGCCTCCTCAGCAGTCGGAGCTAAACAATAATTTCCTTTATCAGTTAAACATCTAAACATAACATCTTCAGAAACATATTTATCTAATCTACCAGATTTAATCCATATATTTTCAGGTTGTAATAAAGGTAAATTAATATATGAACAATCATATTTAGTTAATACATTTACTATAATACTTTTGATTTTATTTTTAACAAGAAACGGTATGTGTCCATAAGCATATATACCACTTGAAAACTGTTCAACTTGTCCTGTTTGTAATAACATATCTTGAACTGGAAACTGACTATCCAAATTATTTATTCTACATGATTTTAAACCTATATTAGACACTTTCATATTTACACACTCCTTATTTAAATATTATCTTTTTAAACTCTCTTTTGCCTTTTTGAATAACTAAAGATGATTCATAGTCACCAACATTAATTATTTTATTAATATCACATTCTTTTTTTCCATTGATACTTATTGCATTTTGACTAATCATTCTTCTTGCTTCTGATTTGGATTGTACCATATTTGAATTAAACAGTAAATCTATTAAAGAAATACTTTTCTCTTCTAATTCATAAATTTCAATATCATCAGGTATTTTCTTATTAGCAATTTTATTATATCTTTCTTCTGAGTCTTTTATGTACTCTTCTCCATGATACATTTTTATTATTTCTCTTGCATATATTCTATGTGCTAAAACAATGTCATCATTTATTATTTTTTCAGCATCATTCATATCTATATCGGTTGTTAATTTAAAGTAATCTAAAAGTACACTATCAGGTATTTTCATTGCCTTTTCAAACATAATTAGAGGTGACTCATCTATGCCAATATAATTACCAAGTGATTTGCTCATCTTTTCTTTGCCATCTGTTCCAACTAACAATGGAAAGCACATAACATCTTGTGGTTCTTGTCCATAATCTTTTTGAAGTTCACGCCCAACTAATAAATTAAATGTTTGATCAGTGCCACCTATTTCAATATCAGCATTTAATGCTACTGAATCATATCCTTGCATCAAAGGATACATAAACTCATGTATACCAATCGGAATATTATTTTTAAATCTATTGTTAAAGTCATCTCTTTCAAGTATTCTTGCTACTGTATACTTACTAGTTAATTTAAGTACATCTTCAAAAGTTAATTTACTTAACCATTCCGAATTATATGCTATTCTTATCTTACTAGGATCTAATATTTTAGCAACTTGTTTAAAATATGTTTCTCCATTTCTTCTGGTTTCTTCAAAACTAAGTGATGGTCTAGTTTTAGACTTACCAGATGGATCTCCAATCATTGCTGTGAAGTCCCCAATAACAAAAACTATTTCATGACCTAATTCTTGTAATATTTTTAATGCACGTAATGGTACTGTGTGTCCTAGATGTAAATCAGGTCTTGATGGGTCAGCACCAAACTTCACTATTAATTTCTTTCCACTATTTAATTTCTTTAATAGTGTTTCTTCACTAAAAATATCAGTTGTTCTTCTAAGTATTAAATTAATTTTATCATCTTTCATTTTTGCCTCCTAAAAAAAGCGATAATTAATCCATAAGGACGAATTATCGCGGTACCACCTTAATTCTTGATAAAATCAAGCACTTTATAGATATAACGTATCTCTCGATTAAACTCATAATATGTATTTCAATTATATTTAATTTCTTATTTCCACCCACCATAAGATCTCTATATTTAATAAATATAATTTACTTGTTATTAGTCACAGTTCCATAATATTATACTATATTATTTAATAAATGTACATAAGCAACTATATTATGCTAATCCTGGTTATTTTTTTTATTAATTGAATAATTTTGTTGCTGCATATTAATAGAGGCTATGAATTATATAATCTTTTTTCATCTATCATACTCATAATAACACTATCAGTAAACTTCCCATCTTTCTTCTTATATTTTAATTTTTCAATTCCTTCTTGAACAAATCCACATTTTTCTAGAAGTCTAATACTAGGAATATTTTCTATCATTATTTCTGCACTTATTCTGGTACAATTTAAATCATTAATTAAATAGTTGATAACAGCAATCAAAGTTTCTTTCATTAGACCTTTATTTTGATATGGACGTGCTATTAAATAAGCAATTTCAGCACTTTCATGCTTTTTATTAATAGTAAAACTTATTTGCCCTATTAATTCTTTTGTGTCCTTTAATTCAATTGCATATTGTCTAAAATTTGAATTGTTTTCATAACACTCTATATAATAATTAATACTATTTATAGCACCATCGATTGTTTTATAATTTTTCCATAGCATGTACTTAGTTATTTCACTATCAGTTCCCCAATTATTAAACAACGATTCAGCATCATTTATTTAAAACTTTCTTAATATTAATCTTTGTGTTTCTAACGGCTCAATTGGTTTAATTATTATCATAATTTTCCTTTTCTCCTATTAACTTTATACTTTTGTTTGAAACAATTCATATTAAAACAATAATACCTTTTTATCTAACTAAAGTCAATCAAAAGAAAAAAACTGCCTAAGCAGTTTTATATTCAATATGGTGTCCTCGGCACGATTCGAACGTGTGACCGACGGCTTAGAAGGCCGTTGCTCTATCCAGCTGAGCTACGAGGACAACTTGAAATTACTAATAAAGTATACAACATTATTTAGTATTTTTCAAGTATTTTTAGTTATTTTTTGTAATAGTTGCTATATTATTTTTATCTTTAGTACCAAAAACAACTTCTTTAACATTATAATTATCAAAAATAGACTCCGCGATAGCATACTTAACTTCTTCTAAAACAACAGACTTTTCTCTGTCTAAAATAAACTCATTAAATATCAAATTCATTTTATCATCTTTAATTTCATGACTAACTACCTTTAAATCATTAGAAATATAACTACTTAAATTATATTGAGCATTAACTATACTTTTTAATTCTTCAATAATTATATCTATCTTCTCACTAGTTGTATTCATTACCTTAGTAACTGGTACCAAATATTCTACATCATCATATTTCTTATTAAAATAAACAGTAGTCTTAGTAATATCTTTTAAATTATCTAAATCATATTCTTTATTTATACCATAACTTCTATTTATAGGATAAGGTATTTCTTTATTAGTTTTAGGCAATTTCTTAAGTGGTTCTTTATTAACAGACAAATATATATTATCAATACCATTAATATCTGTTATTGTATAAACAATACTCTCTATCATTAATTCTTCATTATACTTACTCACATTAAATATTTCTTTAGAAAAATCAATATATATATTATTCTTATCTACCTTTACACTATTTACTTTTGTATCTTTTGGTATCATAGGTTTAAAGTTATTTAACTCATCACTTCCATTAATAAGAATATCCAATTTCTTATTTACTAGATCAACTATATTATCATAACTAGCATATTCTATCATTCTACCTAAATAATAATCTTTATCCATCAAATACACTACTACTTCTTTTTTATCACCTATACTCTTATCAATCTTAATTTCACTTTCAGGCGCAGTCGGCACCAAATAAAACATTAAAAGCAAAAAAAGAGAAACTGAAGTAACACATATTTTATTTATTGTATATTTCTTTATCATATTAAATATTATTCTCTACACACAAAAAAATGACTTTTATAAGTCACTTTTATAATGATATTTCTCCTAACTTCAAAAGTTCAATAACAGCTCCTGCTCTTCCCTTACATCCGAGTTTCTGCATAGCGTTAGATACATGGTTTCTTACAGTTTTTTCACTTATCCCTAATATATTAGCTATTTCTCTAGTTGTTTTATTTTGAACTAATAACTCAAAAACAGCTTTTTCTCTTTTAGTTAGTATGTTACCTGTCATAATACCCTCTTCCCTCTCATTAACATATATTTTATTCACTATCCTAAAGTAATTTATGAATAATTATAAAATATGTGAAAGAAAAAAGCCTATTTATGACTCAAACTTAATAGTGATATTCTTTTTTTCTTTAAATTCTTCTTGTATACTTCTCATTATTTTATTAGCAAGTTCACTATTATGTTCGCTAGATGATATAGTTACTTTTATATTATCATTATTTATTTCAACAAAAGATTTAATTTTAAAATCATTTGAAATCTTATCTTCTAAATAAGTTTCTTTTCCTTTTGCTAAATTTAATAATTGCAATTCTTCAAAAGCACTATTCTTTTCCTCACTAGTTAAAGATGAAGATGTTAATTTATCTTGTAGTTCACTCATAGTAGTTTCAATCTTTTCATTCCTTTTAACTCTTAATGCCACTAACTTATCATTCTCACTAACTTTGACATCTACTGTTTTATTAACTTCCTTAGTTTTATTATCACTAAATATTTCACTTGGAAGTGTTATATAGTAAATACCAAGTACTAATATTAAAGAGAATAAAGTCAAAAACCATAAATTCTTTCTATTTATCATAGTCACCTCTGTTATATATTATTAAAAAGTGACAAAAAATATAACAACAAAAAAACACTATTTATAATAGTTTAGTGTTTTCTCAATAATTCTTCTAATATCTCTTTCATTAAATGGTTTAGTAAGTAAATCTACTATTGGATAATTGAACACATTCTTAACAGAATCAGTTGTATCATTACCAGTTATTATAGATACAGGCATCTTATAGAATAAATTGTTTTTTTGGAAATAATCTAATACTTCAAACCCATTAACATTTGGCATGTTTAGATCAAGTAAACAACACTTTATTCTATCAGCATTTCCACCATTTATTATTTCTATTGCTTTAGCACCATCATTAGCAATATATACATCATATTTATTATCAAATATTTTTTTAATAAAATTAGCAACAAGATTAGAGTCATCAATTACTAAAATTGCTTCATCTTTAACTATACTAGTCATATCTTCCATTAGATCTTCAGTAGTATCCATTCCTAAATATTGTTTAGATATTTTAATAATTCTTTTTGCTTCATTTAATAATGTTTGATAATTATTATAAATGTACATTAAATCATTTGCTTTTGCTTTAAGTTCAAATTGATAAGATAAATCTGCTAAAGTTGTAAAACCTAAATAACTTGCATCACTTTTAAGTGAATGTACTTCATTAGCATAATTTTGTAAATCAGCTGTTTCTCTATATCTTTTTAAATTAGCAAGTTTAGCATCAACTAATTGTAAAAAGTCTCTAAGAGTCGCATCATACATTTCCATATCACCAAAAAGTTCTAAACTTTTAGTTACATTTACTCCATTACTAGTTAATAAATTCACATCATTCATATTATCACTCTACCCTTAATCTAATTATACCATATATAAACAAGAGTTCAAGT
>CAVBMP010000018.1:0-2260 GCA_963596555.1 Bacteroides helcogenes | reverse complement strand
TCACATATTACAAATAAATCATCTCCATATATCTTTTCTAATATATTATAAATTATTTTGCTTTGTAATACTTTTTCTAATTGTATGAATTTATCAATATTTAAATTTCCATTATTAAATACTTTATTAAAATATTTATTTGCCTCATTTTCAATAAACTCATTATTTTCAAGTAAAGTCATACTGTATTTCAAAAATTTTTTATGTACATTAGGTTCTTCTTTCTTTAAAAAAGGTAACACATTATGTCTATATCTATTTCTAGTATAATGATCTTCATTATTAGAACTATCAATTGCATACCATATATTATTTCTTTTATCAAAATCTTCTAATTCTGCTTTTGTTACAGTTATTAAAGGTCTAACTAAAGTATAATTATCTTTTTGTACAATTCTACTAAAACCACTATAACCTTTCAAAGTAGAACCTCTAACTATTCTCATTAAAATAGTTTCTATTAAATCATCTCCATGATGTGCTGTCATTAAATATCTTGCTGAATATAACTCAACAATTTCATCAAAGAAATTATATCTTACAGTTCTTGCTTCATTATGAAAATTGTCATCACCCCAATTTTCAATTTTTATATATTCAAATATTATATCATTTTCTTTACAATATTTTTCAAGTCGTTTTTGTTCATCAGCACTTTCTTTTCTTTTATTATGATTAACATGAGCACAAACTATTTTAAAACCTATTTTTTCTTTAAATTGATTCATTATATATAAAAGAGCCATAGAATCTGGTCCACCAGACACTCCTATGACAATAGAATCATTTTCTTTTAAATTTAGTTTTTTATTAATAAAGTTATATACTTCTTCCATAGAAATAAATCCCCTACTCTTCAATTTTTATTATTATTTCATCGTCCTTTGAATATAAATATTTTTCTCTTGCATATCTTGCCACATATTCAGGATCTTGAAGTTTATTTATTTCACTTTTTAACTCTTCTTCTTCTGATAATTTATTTTTATATGATATTTTATCATTTTTTATTTCATTGTTTATTTTAATATATTTAGAAACAGTAGAATACACAGTCGTCAAAAAGAATATACTTGTTATTATAAGTAATATTGAATAAAATGTCACTCTAAATTTTGTTTTTATTCCCTTTTTTTTCATAATCCACCATTCTTTATTTAATTATAGAATGATATATTTTTAATTACAATATATTATACTTATTTTGACATATTTTTTGTAAAATGTTTTGAGTATGAATAAAAAGACATTATGAATGTAACTATCAAAAAGTAATTGTTAATTATGCCATCATTTATTTGCCTAAAAATATAAAAATATATTAATGTTATATTTATTGTAAATAATAGTGAACTTAAAAATTTGTATATAGTTTTATTTTTGTATATTAATTTATATATTTTAAAAAATACAATTCCTATAAAATATCCATAAATAAAAGAAAAGGCAAATGACAATATTTGCTCAGTTAAACTCATCATTTAAATAACCTTGACATTATACTTTCTGTTTTTAGTTTTTTAACATCATCTAAATAGTTTACTGATACTATTTTACCCTTTATAGATAAATTGCCTCTAAATGTATCCAATTTTAATAATTCTAAATTATCTCCTTTTATTATTATAGGCCCCATGATACTATCTACAAAAAATTCACTATCATCAAAACTATTTAATTTTTTAATTCCTGATAATACAATATTTTTTCTTTCTGTTATTGTAATCAAGTGACTAAAAGAGTCATTTAATTCTTTGTTTTTATCCATATTTTTCACCCTAGTTAATAATATGTTATTTGTCACGAAAAAAGACTGCCTAAACAGTCTTTATATCATTTTTATTCATCTTTACTTTCTACTTGAACATCTTCTGCTTTTTCATAAGCATCTAATATTTCTTTTTCAAACATAGTTCTTACTTCTTGGTTGATTGGATGAGCTATATCTTTGTATTCACCTACAGGTGTTTTTCTACTTGGCATAGCAATAAATAAACCATTATCACCTTCGATGATTCTAATATCATGAATAGCTATTGCATTATCAACTACTACTGAAGCAATTCCTTTCATACGAGAATTTTCTCTTTCAACCTTACGAATCTTTACTGATGTGATTTCCATAAAGTACCTCCTTAATAAATGCTAATTTAATTATAATACAAATAGTTTAAAATATCAATAATTTATTAAATTATGAAAAAATTTCTTTATTCTAAAATGAAAGTGGAATTATTTCATAAAGGAGGTTTACATTATT
>CAVBMP010000017.1:0-2664 GCA_963596555.1 Bacteroides helcogenes | reverse complement strand
TTGTACAGCATCATCAACTTGTGACTCTATTAAATTTCTAAGATATTCACTTGTTACTTTATTGCATCCACCTTCTTTGCAATAATCTTGATTTCTTGTTACTGGAATTATATCTCCATCAACAAGACTAGCTTTTCTAAATAATAAATGTAATTCTTCTGATAATGAGAAAATCAAAGTACCAAAATCCTTTTGAGAAGCAGTCTTTTTAAATATATGATTTCCATTAGAGTCTTTAACTGCTAAAACTGTAATACCTTCAATTAATTTACCATATACTAATTTTCCATTATCTGATGTTTTATAATATAAATCTATTTTATCTCCTGGATATATAAATGATCCAACTGTAGCATCAGATGCAGATAAATATACAACTGTATTTCCATCTTCTATATCAGACCATGCTGAATCTGGCATTTGATCCCAAGTAATTACACTAGATGAATAGAATAAACTACCTGCCGGAATAAATGTATTATAGTTTACATATTTTCCTATAACTTGACTCTTATCTCTTATAACACCTTCAGTTACCATAGATGCTGGAACTTTAACAGTACCAACTTTATCTTCTGTAATTTCTGTTCTAACTTCTAATCTTGTTTTAGCATAAGGAACACTAATTGGATTAATTTCCTTATTAACTCTATATCTATATGCAAAGAATAATATTGTTACACAAAGTATTCCTCCTAAGAAAGTAACAACTCCTTTATTTCCAAATAATTTTTTCATTAGTTACCTCCTATATTTACATTGCTCAAATCTTTCTCACTTACATTAACTGTTTGTGATAATATAAGTTGTTGTATTTGAGTACTACTTATAACAGTAGCTTTTGGATTTTCTGAATACTTAGCATTTCTTGGTACAGGGAATATTGTTCCATTTAAATATAATGCTTTTTGTAATAATAAATACATATCTTCTGGTACAGCGAAAACTAAATATGATGGTTGAGCAACATCAGTTGTTTTTTCAAATATGTTATTACCAGAACTATCTACTACAGATAATACTTTTATACTTTCTATGAATTTACCTATAATACTTCTACCATTATTTTTTCCAGAATAATATAAATCAATATAGTTTCCAGGGAATATTGAATTACCATATGTAGTAACAGTTGATACTGGCAATGAAACAATAGTATACCCATCAGGTAAATCTTCTGTTAATCCTACTTTTAATTCCTCCCATTTAACTACAGTTGAAGTATAAAACATACTACCAGCAGGAATTTCTGCCTTATCACTTACATATTTATCAACAATATCATTTTTATTTAAAATAACATCTTTTGTAACAATCTTTCCAGCTACTTTACGAGTTCCAACCATCTCATTAGTTATTTGAGTTCTTGGTTCTATCTTTTGTAATGCATATGGAACATTTATTGGCTCAGTTGCCTTTTTAATTCTCCAATTATATCCTAAATAAATAAGACCAACGCATAATATTAATGCAAGCATTGTTACAGTATTTTTATTTTTTAAAAATCTTTTAAACCCTATTAACAAATTATTCATTCTTTTTTCCTCCAAATTCAGTACTCTATTTTATTCATGTTAATTATATCACAATTATATTTATCTTTTCAATAAGAAAACTACTTTTTTCACAAAGTAGTTTAACACTCAACATTTAATTTAAATATTACTTGTGTAGTATCTATTTTATCAGTCTTAACATTTCCATTTTTATCGATTACTATTTCGTTATTGTATTTAAATACACAAGTATTTTTACCTTTAGTTGGCATTATTATTTTAGATATTTCTTCACTATATTTTTTTGATTCTAAATCATATTTTTTATATAATTTTTTATCAGATAATCTATAGTAGAATCCAGTAGCCGGATCACCTAAACTATTTACTCCATTAGAATCAAGTATTACTAATACAGATTTATTACTTTCAATTTCTTTTTCTATTTCTTCTAAATCTTTTAAATTATCTAATTCTTCAGGAGTAATTCCACTTGAACTTGTATTAGAAGAACATGCTGTTGAAGTTAATTTACTTGATTCAATATATCTTCCAGTATTAGTTTTACACATGTTACCTTTAGGTCCATAATCACAATCTTTTTCTATTTGTAATTTAGTACACTTAGCAATACTTTCTCCTCCTGACTTAGAAGAATTTGAATATGTTTTTACATTATCACTCTTAACATATTTTGTTAAATAATCTGTTGTCTCTACAGTCTCAGTAGTACTTGTCTTTATATCTGAATATTCACAATATTGATATAATGTATTATTAAATTCTTTAATTGAAGTTTGTAATTTTGGATTTATTTCACTTAAATCAGATAAGTTTTTACTTATTTGTTTTCCATTATCGAATACATTACATTTGCCACTTGGACAAGCAGCATTATTTTCAGCACTTACACTCTCATAATTTGTTCCAGGTAATACAAGTGTTACACTTTCACCTTTCTTATCATTTGATGTAATATATCTAACAGTTATAGATTTACCATCATTATATTGTTCAAAATTAGTTTCTAATATACCTGTTATTAAAGTATCTACACTAAAACTTGTTGTATCATTATTAACAGTTGCTTCTCCACTTGTTGTTCTTATTCTCACACTTGCTTTAGGTGGTTCTTCATATATATCATAGAAATCTATTTGATAATCTT
>CAVBMP010000016.1:0-8215 GCA_963596555.1 Bacteroides helcogenes | reverse complement strand
AAATAAGTGATATTATCCCAATTAGGAATGATAATTATTTAGATACATTAAAACTTGGTAAGAGAAAAATACAATATAATCAAGATAAATATATTTATGATATAAACTATAGTGTTGTTGATACTACTCCTCCATTAGTATTAATTAATAATAATTATACTTATGAAATTGGTGATAAGGATAATCTTAACAAAAGAATATTATGTGCGGATAATTATGATAAAAAACCAAATTGTTATATAGAAGGAAATTATGATTTTAATAATACTGGTCTTTATAAATTAAAATATATTGCTACTGACTCAAATAACAATAAAACTGAAAAAGATTTTACTGTTACAATTAAAGAAAAAAGTAAAAATAAAAAAACATCTCAAAAAAGTAATTTAAATATCAAAGATGTAATTAAAAAATATAAAAATGATAATACCATGATAGGTATAGATGTATCTGCGTGGCAAGATGATATAGACTTCAATAAAGTAAAAGATGAAAATGTTGAGTTTGTTATGATAAGAGTTGGATATGGTTACAATAGTGAGAATGAAAATATCTTGGATAAAAGATTTTATGATAATTTTACTAAGGCAAAAGAGTCTAACATTAAAATAGGTTTATATTTTTACTCTTATGCAAAAAGTGAAAAGGAAGCGATCAGTCAAGCAGATTGGATAGTAAACAAATTAAATAAACAAAATATAGAATTACCTATAGCATTTGATTTTGAAGATTGGCAAGATTTTAATTCATATAATTTAAGTTTAACTGATTTAAATAATATTGCACAAGCATTTATGAATAGAATAGAAAAGCATGGTTATAAATCGATGCTTTATGGAAGTTACTATTATTTACAAAATGTCTGGGATACACAAAATAAAAATATATGGTTAGCACACTATTCTAATAAAACCGATTATCCAAATGATTATCAAATATGGCAACTATCTAATGTAGGTAAGGTTAATGGAATAAATACTGATGTAGATATAAATGTTTTATATAAGTAAAAAAGAAATGACTCAAAATCATTTCTTTTCTAATGTATTCATAATATATGGTACCATCTGCATTTTTCTTGAAACAACATTTTTAAGAGGTACTCCTTCATATATTTCTTCAAGACTATAACTTTCTTTAATTATCTCTTCAGCAGAACTATTATAAATTACATATGATAAATTTTGAAAAATATCAGTTATAAATAGTGTAACTACTTTAAGTTTTTCAGCATTCGCTACTTCGTCTAAATAAGCAACTAATCCTTTCATTTTTTTATTAATATAATCAAAATCACTAGTAAGTACTTGCCCTATTGCAAAACTATAATCGCCTGCTTTAAATGATTTATAATCTTTATGAAGTAAATTTTCAAAAGATAATCCTTTAACACTCATACCATGTTTTAACATATCCATGCCATAATCTTTGTATTTGATTTTTGCTATTTTAGAAAGATTAATTAAAGCATCAGTATCTCTAATGGTTGTTGTTGGTGATGTTAATAATAATGTGTCAGATACAATCGCAGATGCCATTAATCCAGCAATATGTGGTGGAATTTCAATATCGTTTTCTTTGTATAAATCATAAATAATTGTATTAACGCAACCAGTTCTAGAATTTCTAAAATTAATTGGATTTTTAGTATTTATGTCCCCAATATTATGGTGATCTACTACTTCTAATATTTCTGCTTCATCTAGTCCATCAACACTTTGTGATGAATTGTTATGGTCAACTAATATTACTTGTTTTTTTACCGCGTCTGCGCTATCAGTTAAAGTAAGTAATCCGGTACATTCATTTTTACTATCAATTATTGGATAATTTGAATGTTTTAGTTTTTTACTTTCGACTAAGAAGTCAGATAAATAATCAACTTCATTAAATGTAACAGATGTAGATTTAATCATATCTTTAATATAATTAGATAATGATATTAATTTAGCGACCTCATATGCTGTATAAGGTGTAGAAATAATATTTATTTTATTTTTTCTTGCTTTACCTAATATTTCATTAGAAAGTTCAAGATTTCCTACTACTATTATTAGTTTGACTTTATTTTCAATTGCATATTCAAGTATTACTCTTCTATCACCTACTATTAATATAGAGTCATTATCAAGTTCTACTTTATCTAAGAATGTTTCTTTTCCGAATGTTGCTGCTAAAACCTTACCAGATATTTCTTTATCATATTTTAGTACTTTATTACCTCTTAATACATTTATTAAATTTCCATAAGATGTATTTATTTTATGATAATCTCCATTTACTATTTCTCTAGCAAGTTGTTTTAATGAAACATATCCATAATATTTATTTTTATTTTCTACTATTGGCATACCTGTCAAATTATATTTACTCATATAATCTATTGCATCTTTTATAGATGAGTTTTTATCAATAAAACATTCCTTATGATATGATACATCTTTAATTTGTAATTTCACATCATTTAGAAACATTGGTGCTTTTACATGAAAGTAATCTAAAGCATATTTAGTTTCAGAATTAATATTTCCAAGTACGCATGGAATTGTATTAAATCCAAGTTGATTCTTTAAGTATGATAATGCAATCGCTGCGCATACTGAATCTGTGTCTGGATTTTTATGACCAAATATATATATTGGTTTATTATTCATTTTATCCCCTCCAACAAATAATTGTAATAATACCACTTTTTACATTAAAAATAAAGAGGTTTTACTTAATTTCTATTAATTCATAATCAGTTGTTCCAAAACCTAGTTCTTCAGATGCCTCAATTGTATGTATACCTTTTCTTGATTCAACTCTTTCAATGAAGTGTTCTTTCCCTTTATCAGAACTATTGTATATCAAGTCGATACATGCTTTGTCAATAGCAACTGGATCAGTAGATGCAAGAATACCTATGTCTTCCATGCATGGATCTTCTGCTTTGGCACAGCAGTCACAGTCAACTGATAAGTTTGCCATTACGTTTATATAAACTATATTTCCTCTAAAATATTTTACTACACTACTTGCTGCGTCTGCCATAGATTCTAAGAATTTTTCTTGAGGTGCTATATTATCCCATAGTTTATCTTGATCAAGTATTTTACCAGCAGAATGAATATAGCATTTTCCTTTACTTGACGCCATTCCGATAGATAATTGTTTTAAGGCACCACCATATCCTCCCATTGGGTGACCTTTAAAATGTGACAAAACTAACATTGAATCATAATTAATTACATTTTTACCAAGATAATTTTTCTTAATTACTTTTCCGTTAGGTATTTCGAGTTCAAGATCTGGACCTTCAGCATCCATTAAATCAACATGGTAGTATTTATTCCACCCATGATTATCAAGTAATTTTTTATGTTTTTCAGTTGTATTTCTTGCTCCAGCGTATGCTGTATTACATTCAACTACTGTTCCTCCTAAATATGTAATAATATCTTTATAAAAAATTGGTTTTAGATAATTTTGATTTCCTTCTTCTCCAGAATGAACTTTGATTGCTATATTTCCTTTTAATTCTTTACCTACTTCATTATACAAATCTAATATTGTTTTTGAACTAATTTTTTTACTAAAATAAACTTTTGCTTTCATATTATTTTTTCCTTTCGTTTTTAGATTGTCTAATATGTATCAATTATAACATACTTTGTTTATTTTTAGCACAATTTTTGTTATAATTACATAGTGATTGAGATGAAATATGATAAAGAGTTTTTAAGTTATGTAAATCCAATATTAAAATCAGAAGAGTTTCAAAAGAGAAAGAAATATGCTCATCATGAAGATTTAAGTGTTTATGACCACTGTTTGGAAGTTGCTTATAAATCATATTTATATGCTAAAAAACATAATCTTAATTGTAAAGATATTAGTATAGGTGGATTATTGCATGATTTTTACTACGAACCATGGCAAAATAGAGGTATTAAAAAGTCATTCTTTAAAATGCATGGATTCGTTCATGCAAGAGAGGCGCTTGAAAATGCTATGAAACATTTTCCGAATTTAATTAATGATAGAGTATCTGATATTATACTTAGACATATGTTTCCACTTAACTTAATGCCACCAAAATATAAAGAGTCATGGGTAGTAACAATGGTGGATAAGCTTTGTTCTTTAGAAGTATTAAAACATCCGAAAAGTTATCCTAAATATTTAGGTTTTAACAAAAAGAAAAGGGAGTAGTTATGGAATTAGTAAAAATATATTTTTTAATATTTATATTATATTCAATGGTAGGTTGGATACTTGAGGTAATATCAACTTATCCTGATACAAAGTGTTTTGTTAATAGAGGATTTATGGTTGGCCCATATTGTCCGATATATGGAAAATGTGCTCTTCTTATGATTTTTTTATTACATCCATTTAAAAAAATATATACAATATTTATTATGTCAGTAATTATTTGTAGTATTGCTGAATATATAACAAGTTATGTAATGGAAAAATTATTTAAAGCAAGATGGTGGGACTACTCAAAATATAAATTTAATTTAAATGGTAGAATATGTTTAAAAAATAGTTTACTATTCGGAGTACTAGGAGTTGTGCTTATTAAATTTATTAATCCGTATGTATTTAATTTTATAAGTGGCATACCGTCAAACATTATTAATATATTATTTTATACAATATCAATTATTTATGTATGTGACTTCTTTGTTTCATTTAAAGTAATTATGAAAGTTAAAAACATGTCTATAAAATATGTTAACTTGGATAATACAAAAGAAATAACAGAAAAAATAAAATCAATATTAAATGATAAATTATTAACAAGAAGAATTCTCAAAGCGTTTCCCAATATAAAATTTAATATTAAAAAAGCAGTTGAAAACATAAAAGAAAGATTTGAGCAGTCTTAGACTGTTTTTTAATGTAAATTAACTATAATTTGATATATTTATGTACATTTTGGTGTATAATTATTTTGGAGGTTTATATGTTTGAAAATAAGAAAATATTTGTTCTTGGTATGGCGAGAAGTGGTTATGAAGTATCTAAGCTTTTAGCACAACATAACTGTGAAGTTTTAGTAACAGATATGAAAGAACAAAAAGAAGAACAAGTTAAAGAATTAGAAAATTTAAATGTAAAAGTAGTAATAACAGACAATCCTTTAGAATTACTTGATAATACATATGACTTTGTAGTTAAGAACCCTGGTATAAAGTTAGACCACCCAATATGCTTAAAAGCACAAGAATTAGGAATAAAAGTAGTATGTGAAGTAGAAGTAGCATATAGTTTTTTACCAGATGTTCAAATTATTGGTATAACAGGAAGCAATGGTAAAACTACTACTACTACATTAATATATGAAATATTAAAACAGGCAAAAAAAAGAGTACACTTAGGTGGAAACATAGGTTACCCTGTATGTTCATTAGTTAACAAATGTAAAGATGGAGATATTCTAGTATTAGAAATATCAGGACACCAACTACATGATTGCTATAACTTTAAAACAAATGTATCAATAATGACTAATTTATCTGAAGTGCATATCGATCACTTCGGAACATATGAAAATTATAAAAATAATAAAGCAAAAATATTTAATAATCATACTAAAGATGATTTAGCTATTTATAATATTGGTAATAATGATGTTATTGATAAAGTCAAAGATATTAAAAGTACGAAAATTTCCTTCACAGCGCAGAACAATATAAAGAGCGATCTATATTTAAAAGATGGTGCGATCTATTATAATGATGAAAAAATTATAGAGACTAAAGATATAAAATTACAAGGAAAACATAATTATGAAAATATAATGTGTGCTATTGCTGCTACTAAAAAATATGGGGCAACAAATGAGGATATTTATAATGTATTAAATAATTTTTATGGCGTTGAACATAGAATTGAATATGTCGCAACAATAAATGGAATAGATTTTTATAACGACAGTAAGGCAACAAATGTAAAATCAGTACAAATCGCATTATCTGCTTTTGATAAACCAACTATATTAATATTAGGTGGATTAGATCGTGGACATTCTTTTGAAGGTCTTACTGAATATATGAAAAATGTTAAACTAGTAGTATGCTATGGTCAGACAAAAGAAAGAATTAAAGATTTTTGTAATAAAATAAATGTTGAATGTATTGTAAAAGATAATTTAAAAGAATCAGTAACTGAATCATATAAAAATGCAAAAAGTGGTTACGTTGTATTATTAAGTCCTGCCTGTGCAAGTTGGGATCAATATAATACTTTTGAAGAAAGAGGATGTGAATTTAAAGCGTCTGTAAAGGAATTAAAATAAATGAAAAAAGAAGTTCAAAATAATAAACCAACGATAATAGTTTATACACTAACATCAGTTATACTAATATTCGTGATTTGTATTTTAATATTTGTGATTTCCAAACATTTTTCTTCTATAAAAGACAATATGCCTATTAACAATAATGAAAGTACTAATGTTTCAAATGATTTAATAACTGCAGATGTTGATGTTAAAATAAAAACTAAGACTTTTGAATTATCATGTGATAAATTAGAAATATCAAATGATAACTATAATAATGATTATAGACTAGTATCATTTCATGTAACTTTAAAGAATCTATCTTATCAAAAAATTATAGTTCAAGATTACGATGATTTTTATTGCTCTGTAAGCAACAAATTACAAACAAATGTAACTAATAAAGATAATGAAAGAAAAAAATTATCAAAAACTATTAATGTAAATGAATCTTCAGATGGATATATAACTTTTGAAGTTCCAAAAGATACTAAAGTATTTGACTTAAAATATGAAGATGCATTATTACATATAGAATTATTAAGCAATAATAAAAATGCCAATTAAGGCATTTTTTATTCTATCTCAGAAAGAAATTTAGGTTCACAAGTAATATTTATTTTTAAACTTTTAAGTGCTTTTAAGTCTCCATTATTAACCATATATGTTGAATGTGCTTCACAATATTTCAATTTTTTTAACTTTTCAATCGCAAGTTCAACCATAGGATTAGTCGCGGAGCATATACTTAATGCAGTCAATACTTCATTTAGTTGTAATCTTTCACAGCCAAGATTTAAATCCTTTTTCATTTTTAATATTGGTTCAATAACTTTAGGAGATAATAAATCAATATCGTCTGGGATTCTAGATAATTCTTTTATTGCATTTAATATTACACTGCTTGATGCGGTTAATAAACTCGTTTGCTTTCCAGTAATAATTTTCTTTTTTGACAATTTTAATGAAACTACAGGAACACATTCTTTTTCACTTTTTTCAAGTGCTGGTCTAATAACATCTAAATAATTTTCATCTATACCAAGTTCATTCATTAATAATTTTATTTTTTGATAAGCATCTTCATCGCTTAAACCAAGTTTATAATTGTTTATTTCATGATAGTATCTTCTAACTATTTCTTTTTTAGCAGCATCTTTAACTACTTCTTCGTCTTTAATACAACTGCCAATCATATTAACACCCATGTCAGTAGGAGATTTATATATATCAACACCCACTTTATTTAGAATGTTTTTAAGTACAGGAAATAACTCTATATCACGGTTGTAGTTTACAGCTGTTTTTTGATATGCTTCTAAATGGAATGGATCTATCATGTTAACATCTTTTAAATCAGCGGTTGCTGCTTCATATGCCATGTTAACAGGATGTTTTAAAGGTAAATCCCAAACAGGAAATGTTTCAAACTTAGCATATCCAGCATTTACTCCTCTTTTATTTTCATGATATATTTGAGATAAGCAAGTTGCTAGTTTGCCACTACCAGGACCTGGAGCATTTACAAGTATTAATGGCTTAGTTGTTTCAATGTAAGGATTAGCGCCATAACCTTCTTCACTAACGATAGTTTCTACATCAGTAGGATACCCTTTAGTAAATGTATGAATGTATGTTTTAATTCCATTTCTTTCTAACTTTTTAATAAACTTATCAACACTCACTTGATTTTTATATAAAGTTATAACTACACTATTAACATAAAAACCAAGTTTTTTAGATGCATTAATTAATCTTAATATTTCCACATCATATGTTATCCCATATTCTCCTCTAGTTTTGTTTTTCTCAATGTCTCCTGCATTAATGCAAAATATTATTTCTAAGTCATCTTTTAATTCCTTAAACATACTAATTTTCGCATCATTTTTAAAACCAGGAAGTACCCTCGCAGCATGGCTATCATCAAATAGTTTACCA
>CAVBMP010000015.1:0-3933 GCA_963596555.1 Bacteroides helcogenes | reverse complement strand
ATTACACTCTCATCTGCTTCAATATGGCAATTAGAACTATTTGACTTATCTGCATTTACATAAGCATTTCTAGTCTTTAATAAACCATTATTTAAATTTAAATTTGCTGCTTCAATATTAGTATTTCCTTTAACAATATTATTTCCAGTTAGAATAACATCATCGCCGCCAACAACTAAATCAGAATCAATAGAACAATTATCAAGTTCAACTTTACATATTTCATGATCGGGAAAGTCATCAAATAACGATGCTTCTTTATTAAATTTACAATTTCTAAATAACAATCTAGATAAAATATCATCTGGAATACAATATGGTTCTTGTACATATTCTTCATAAGTAACATCACCATTAAATACACAATTAGTAAAATTCATTTCAGCAATAAATCTATATGGTTTCCATAAATCTAATAAGTTTTCCACTGAAAGTAGTAATTCATCTGCGAATGTGCAGTCAATAAAATCAAAGTGGTAGCAAAAAGAATTCAAAATACTTATACCATTTTCAAATGTACAATTTATAAACTGTATTCTAAAATTACATGCTTTACCAAAATTAAATCCAATTTTAATTACATCATCATCAATAATTTGATTTTGTATTTTTATTATTGTTTCATTTTTATTACAAAAACATTCTTCAGCACCATTTTTATGAGCAAAAAAGTTTTTATAATTTGAAAAATCAAAACCATCAAGAGAATTTAATGTAAATACGCCAGCGTTTTCATCTTCAGCATAACTTACATTAATTTTAGGAAAAAATTCTTTTAATTCTTTTAATCTTTTCATTACTTCAATTCTATCTAATATTCTCATTTTTAAACCATATTTTTCATTTGGATAAACATCCATCATAGAATTATTATCAGTTGTAATATCGTGCCCATTAAATATTACTTTTGGTGAAGATATAACATATTCTTTAGTATCATCACTATCTATTTCTACGCTTTCATCTGCTTCGATACGTGAATTAGAATTAAATAACGAAACTATCTTTAGATAAAGATTTTTGGTTTTTAATAAATAATTAGATATATGTAGTTTTGTTGCTTCAATATTAGTATTTCCTTTAACAATATTGTTTCCAGTTAAAATAACATCATCACCTTCAACAACTAAATTAGAATTAAAATTATTATTACCATTGAATTCTACTTTTTGGTCTTCAACATGAACTTTATTATCAAAAGAACAATCACTTATTTCAATTCTTGATACAAATCGTAAATATTGTATAATCTGCTTTAATAGTGACACATTTGATAAAAATTCACATTCTTTAAAAAGTATTTTATAATCATTACGATCACTCAATTTAGTCACAGTATCAAAAAATTTACAATTTATAAATTTAAGTGCACAATATTTTTCATAAGAATCATATTTTACATAGTTTCTATTACTTTCATTAATCATAATATTACTCATGTCTATACCACTAATTATAGTTTTCCCATCAAATGTACAATTGTCAAATTCAATATTACCAGTTGTCGTTATAAGCTTGTTTATGCCATTTTTAAAAACACAGTTGTCAAATTGAATATTTAATTGTTCTGAATTAACAAAATAAGCAGAAAGATTAAGTGTATCATCTTCAAAAGTAATTCCATCAAATTTAAGTACTACTCTTTTATTACCAAATATTTTTCTACATGAAGAAAACATTGAATTATTATAGTCAAAATATGTTGTTTGTCCTTCTCTCATTTCTTCAGTTGGTGTATATGAATTAATTTTCAAAATAATTATTGAATCATCACTATACTCTGTTTCAACAAATGGAAAAACTTTTTTAATATTATTTTTATTGAATGGTAATAATTCTTTTAGTTTCATATGTCGCCTCTATTCTATTTTCATTACTTTTTCTTTCTCTACCGGATAAATACCTATAGTAGAATTACTTTCATTTATCATTTTATTTCCATTATATGTTACGTTTTGTGAATCTATTGTTACTTCACTATTTAATGGATTATTAAATTCAACAATTTGTCCACACAACCATATATATGAACAATTACTATCAACAATAAATTTAATATTCTTTCCTTTTATAGGTGTTTTATAACCATCACCGATAGTATTATAAACATGTATATTAATATCGCTCTTAGAATTAATACCACAATCTAACTGCAATGATGCAGTATATGTACTAAGAGTTCCTCCAACTTGAAAATTATTTTTTATTGTCATATCAACTTTTTCACCAGAAATAAATAAGTCACCTTTAAACTCACAATTATCAAAAGTTACATCAAGTGGATTATTATTAAAGTTAAATAAACTGTGTGTTTGAAAAATACAATCTTTATAAATTAATTGTCTACGTAAATAAAATGCATCTTCATCACAAAGTGTTATAAGTGGTACATTAAATGATATACCTCTATATTCTATTATTATATCTCTATTACCTAAAGGTACAATTAGACAATCAATTATTTTATTAATATATTCACCGAGCATAATCTTATTAACTACTTCAAGGCTATTTATTTTATAAATAACCAAAGTAATATGTGTATAATCAGTTTCAAAAAATGACTCTATTCCACATTCTTTATTAAAATTATCTAATCTTTTTTGTTGCTCTTTTTTTAACTTTTTTACCTTATATTCTTCAAACATAATCCCTCACATAATTGCTCTTTATTATAACACAAACAAAATAAAAAAAGTAGTTTTATCTACTTCTTATCTTCTTTTTCATTTAGCATTCTTAATATTTTATTTTGATTAGCTGCAAGTTTAGTCATTTGATCATGCAACTCTTCTAAAATTAATTCACTTTTTAAATCAGTTTTATAATCATTTTTACCTCTTAAAGTATCTTTTTTAGCTGCTCTATTTTGACTCATCATTATTATTGGTGCTTGTAAAGCAGCTACACATGATAAGAATAAATTAAGTAATATAAATGGATATGGATCAAATGCATTTACTGCTAATAAATAATTAATAACCATCCAAGATATCAAAATAATTACAAAAATAATTATAAATGTCCAACTACCTGCTACTTCTGTTATTTTATCAGCTAGCTTATCACTCCATGTTTCATTTTCTTCTGCTTGCTTATCAACATCAATCGCAATTGGCTCATTAAATAATATTTCCATTAATTGTTCTTCATCTTCATTTTCAAGTTCTTTGTTCTTTAAAAGCATTTTTACTATGTCTTTTTTTGTTTTACTTTGTTTTTCCATGTTACACCTCTATTATTAATATATAACAAATAGATTGTAAAGTAAATATCTTATTTACATTGGATTAACATGTATCACAACTAAGTATATTTCTTCTACTTCATCAATTATCTTTTCTTCTAAGTTATTAGCAATCTCATGACTATCAAATGTAGACATATTACCATCAACATAAATAGTAAATGATATTTGATATCTATATCCTACTGGTGTTGAATTAAAATGTATTATTTTTTTAACTTGTTTTTCTTCTTTAATAATATCTAATACTTTATTTTTAGTTTCTAAAGAAATAGATTTATCCATTAATACATTATAACTTTCAATAAATAATTTTATTGCTGTATACATTATCCATAATGAAATAATACTACCAACAACACCATCTAAAAAGAATATATTATATGATGACAATATGCAAGACATTAAGTTAAGACTTGTAATAATAGTGTCATTTAAATGGTCTTTTGAATTAGCTTTTATTAATAGATTGTTATGTTTTTTATATAATTTATTTGTGTATAAATACAATAAAAATTTAACTATTATGGTTACAATACATACTATAATTAACCAATATGAAAAAGTATATTCACTCCCATAAAATAATGACTTTAATGAATTTTTTAATACAAGAACTGCCATTAATATCATTGAAATACTTATTAACATCGAATAAATATATTCCGCTTTACCATGTCCTAGAT
>CAVBMP010000014.1:0-2699 GCA_963596555.1 Bacteroides helcogenes | reverse complement strand
AATTGATACATACTAAGTAAAGTAATAGTAAAGGAGTAGGGTGAAAATATGAAAAAACGAGGATTTACTTTAGTCGAATTATTAGCGGTAATCGCTATACTTGCAATATTAGTGATAATCGCATTACCAAATGTATTAAAGATGTTTAATGATTCAAAGAAGAATGCATTTATAGTACAAGCAAGAAAAACTGCGAATGTAGCACAAGAACATTTATTAACATCAGATGATAAAACTTTTGATTGTAATAATCTTTTAACAGGTCAAAAATTTAAAGATTGTACTGCTATAGTAGATAATAATAAACAAGTAACAGTAGATATTCTTGGTAGCGGAACATATGAAAACTTTCTTATGGTAGATGTAACACCAAATGCTAATTCAGGAACATTTGTTGACTTATCAAAATTAAATACAATAGAAGTAGAAAAAGAATTTAAAGAACCATTAATCAAAAATGATAAAATAAATGAACCAACATTTAAAATAATGAGCGGTAAGGAATTTGCAGATCTTGCACTAAGAATTACTGATGAAACATTCACTGATGATGAAATCAATGTGGAAATTGCTAGATATGATAATTCTGTAAAAAATATTAAAATTGAAAATGATACATTAAAAAATACAAATTCTAGTGAAGCAATGGCTGTTTTAAAAATATCATTCACTAAAGGGAAGTATATTATGCCTAAAATATCATCGACTGATAATATATTTATTGAGACTCAAATACAAGCGTGTGAAAAAGACGAAGCGAGTGAGGAATGTAAAAATACGGATATATATTATACAGTTGAAGGTGATATTTTAATAATTACAGCAGATAAGGAAGAGACAATATATATTGTTGTTAATTTTGAGAGTGACCAAATATTAAATAACTTCTATTTGGAAAAAATTTTAACAGATGAATTTAAAATAAATGGTGATGAAAATATTACTTTGTTACCAACAGATGTATCAAGTTATAAAGATGCGGGAGTATCCTATAATGGTAAAACCTTAACAGGCAATGATGTATATTCATATACTAATCTAAAAGATAAAGAAGGAGATTATAAGTATATATATGTAGTTAAAACAAATCAGGGTGTTAAAATATATAGAAGATATATTACTGTAACTAATAATACAAGCGAAAAATGTTTTAAATTTAATAAAAAGACACAAGAAATAGAACAGTATTATTATTTTGAAAATAATGTTTCTAGTGGCAAGAAGTGTCCTATGAATGTTGTGATACCTGAAAAGATATCTGGAGTACAAGTTAAATCTATAGGGAATGGCGCATTTACTTATTCAGGTTGTGGTGATTCTATAATTAAAACTTCATCATCAAACACTAAGTATAGTATTAAAAAAATGCTTTGTAGTATAGAACCTATTGGAATTAATTCTGCAGTATTACCAGAAGGATTAGAAAATATTGGAAGTAGTGCATTTTATGAAAACAACTTACCAACAGTAACAATACCATCCACTATTACTAAAATAGGTTATAATGCATTTTATAATAATCAATTACAATCAGTTATATTTAAAGGTGATAAAAGTAAAATATCTATTGGATGTGATGCATTTTATGGAAATAAACATTCAAGTAGTGTTAATGCTATAGCATACCAATGCAAATAATAAAAAACCCTAATTGTTTAGGATTTTTTCTGTGTTTTTAAAGTTAAGTTTAACTATTTTAGAAAGTTCATTTTTACCATAAGTATCAAGTATTTTTTTAGCAACGCTATCTACTTTAGGACTAGCGCCTTTTGGAATATCTACTTTATATTTTTCTGATAATTTATCCATTTCTTGTAAGAATCTATATCTACTTATAACACTAGCAGCAGCAACACTTAAATGTTTACTTTCACCTTTAGTTAGAAATGTTATTTTAGTAACTTTATCTTCTATATTTTCTTGTTTTAAATAACTAAAATAACTTCTAGGAGTAGTAAATTGGTCTACTATTATTTTATGATATGGAATTCCTTTATTAGAAAGTTCAAATAAAACTCTATTGTGAAGAATAGCTTTTATTTTATTCATATTGAAACCTTTAGAACTCATTTCATTGTATTTAGTATTTGAAAGAGTAAATGTTACATATGGAAGTTTATTCATTAATATAGGAGCACATCTTCTAATCTTATCATCAGTCATCTTTTTAGAATCCATTATTTTTAAATCTTCTAGTAGTTTTCTTGTACTTTTATCTACTAAAGTAGCAGTAACTATAATAGGCCCAAAATAGTCACCAGTACCAACTTCATCACTACCAATAGCATCATAATAGTAATATGTTTTATCATCTTCTTTTTCTTCTTTCTTCTTTAATTCATTATCTATATCTCTATTATTATAATGGCTTTCTAAATCTTTCCACATATTAGCATCAATATCAGCAGATATACCTTGAAACATTACTTTACCACTTTCATATAAAGTTATAATAGTGCCACCTTCTTCTGCTTGAAATACTGAATATGGAGGTTTCTTATCTCTTCTTAATAAGTCATAATAATCAATCATTTTTTCTTTGATATTATCACTAGGTTTAAATACTATTGTTTTTTGTTTTTCCATTTAATCACCTTTAAATTATATTTAAATTATACAATAAATTTATTTATCTTGATACATATTTTAATTTAATAATTTAAAATTGTCAATAATTTGTAAATTGACTAGGGGGGGGG
>CAVBMP010000013.1:0-11219 GCA_963596555.1 Bacteroides helcogenes | reverse complement strand
TCATCTTTCATTTAACCTCACCTATACTAATTATAAAGAAAATAAAAAATTATATCAATATTTTGACATAATTTATTTAATTATTTTTAAGACAATCTGAATATCTATCAAATACAAAGTCATCGTCAGTAGCAAAATCATAACTACCGGAGTATTCATATCCACATGCTAGATATGTTTTTATATTATTATAACCACTATTTGTTTTTGAGTCACTTTTAGTAAATAAGATTACTCCATCACACATACTTTCATCATATTTTATAGGTCCGATATAACTTTCTCTTTTTATACCTTCTTCTACGTTTTTGTCATCTTGTAAATCACTTAAGCATAAATATTTTTCTTGACCAGAACCAGGATTAGTATAACTCTCAGGACAAATGTATCCATAAAGAGGATTTTTGCAATGATCATCTGCATATAAACTTGCTGCGGCAGTTACACTATTTTCTTGATTTTTCATACCAGAGTTACTTGCCTTGTCTAAATATTTTACTAAATTAGGTACTGATAGTGATACCAATATACCTATTAATGCTATTACTGCTAAAAGCTCTATTAATGTAAATCCTTTTTTCATATTCTTCACCATCTTTATTATACCAAATAAAAATAGACATTTAAAGTCTATTTTACATCTTTCATTTGTGGAAATAATACAACGTCTCTAATAGATGGTTGATTAAATATAATCATCATTAGTCTATCTATTCCAAATCCTAAACCTGATATTGGTGGCATACCTGTTTCCATAGCAGATAAGAATCCTTCATCCATATCCATTGTTTCATCATCACCCTGTGATTTTGCTTTTAATTGATCTTCAAAAGCTTGACGTTGTTCAAAAGGATTTACAAGTTCTGAGAATGCTTTACATAATTCAGTACCACTTGCGACTACTTGGAACATATCTACTCTTCTTGAATCTTCATCATTTCTTCTAGCAAGAGGTATTAAAACAGCAGGATAATTATAAATAATAGTTGGTTGTACTATATTACATCTAATAGTCTTCTTATATACAAAGTCTATTATTTGACTTAATGATTTATAATCTTCTAAGTCTTCCATAGTAAATAATCCTTTAGATACAACTACTTTCTTAAATTCAGTTGGATCTTCTATAGCAAGAAAATCGCATCCTAAGATCTTTTCCATTTCTTCTACATAATTTATTCTTGGCCATTCATAATCACCAAAGTTAAGTATATTTCCTTGATATTCTATTTCAGTAGTACCAACAAGTTCCATTAACATATTTTTGATAAATCCTTTGTAGAATTTAATAGTATCTTCAAAATCCCAATATGCAACATACCATTCAACTTGAGTAAATTCTTGTAAGTGCTCTGTATCCATTCCTTCGTTTCTAAAACATTTAGCAAGTTCATATACTCTATCAAATCCACCAGCGATACATTGTTTTAAATATGTCTCTGGTGCGATTCTTAAATTACAATCCATATCAAGAGCATTATGATGAGTATAGAATGGTTTAGCAGAAGCACCACTAACAGCATTTTGTAAAATTGGTGTTTCAACTTCTAAGAAACCATTTTCTCCTAAATACTTATGAATAAATGCATAAAGTTTACTTCTTCCTAAGAATACACGTCTTGATTCTTCATTCATTATAAGATCAGTATATCTTTGTCTATATTTAAGTTCTGTATCTTGTAAACCATGGAACTTTTCAGGAAGAGGTTTTAATGCTTTTCCTAAGAATGTAAGTGTTTCAACTCTTAAAGTTTTTTCACCAGTTTGAGTAGTGAATATTTCACCATGAGCACCAATAAAATCTCCTGAATCAATTAATTTCTTAAAGAATGAATAAGTCTCTTCTCCAACTGTATCAATCTTTATTTCAAGTTGCATATCGCTTTCTAAATCACGAATTCTAACAAAAGATAATTTACCCATCTTTCTCATGAATATTATTCTACCAGCAATACTTACATCAGTAGTTCCATCCTCTAACTCTCTTGCTTCTTTTAGTGTATGTGTTCTTTCAAATTTACTTGGGTATGGATTACATACCTTTCTTATTTCTTCTAATTTTTCTCTTCTAACAATTTCTTGTTCTGAAAGTTTTACTTCCATTAATTTGTCCTCCTTAACATAGGATTCATTTCTAAATTATTTAAATATCTCATAAATCCATCTAAATAATCAAAACTTAGTCCTCTATATTCTTCATATAATTCTTTTATTATATTTTTAGCACTAACTGATTTACCATTAACAATCATATTAATCTCATCAGTTGCGATTACTCCAGTAGTTATATGTTCTACTTTTTCCTTTATTACTTCTTTATCAAAACTATATGTTTTATCAAGTTCATAATTTTCTAACATTCCTTTGGTAATATTTTCTTCTTTATCTTCAAGTTCAACTACTATGTCTGCCTCTAAAAATCTTTCTAAATAATCATATACATCATAGATAAAACTATCTACATTTATTTTGCCTTCTTTATATAGTCTATTATAATTATCTTTTATTTCACTAAATTCAGCAGCACTAAATGGAACTATACTAGAAAAATACTTATCTAACCCCACTGAATAAATTAAATTACTAATCCACATATCAGTCATCTTTAATAAACCAATTGGTCCTTTTGAAAATGTTACTTTATATGTTGTTGCTTGTTCAATAGCATTATTTGTAAATTCTCTTTTTATACCAAATTTTTCTACATCTTCAAATGAATCTGCTTTAATAAAGTGAAATAGTGAATTTTCATTAACTTGTGATAGTTGTTTTTCTTTAATTTTCATTTTATTCAATCCTTTACTAATCTCTTATTTTTATATGTGTCTCTCTTAATTGATTTTCAAATACTTCGTTTGGACTTCCCATTAATGCATCAGCGCCATTCGCCGCCATTGGGAAAGCTACCATTTCACGAATATTATCTTCATCCTTTAAAAGCATAAGTATTCTGTCTATACCAGGAGCCATTCCTGCATGAGGTGGTGCTCCAAATTGAAACGCTTGATATAATGATGGGAATTTACTTTCAACGACACTCTCATCATAACCAGCTATTTCAAATGCCTTTTTAAGAATAACTGGACTATAGTTTCTTTCACCACCACTAGCCATTTCAAGACCATTACATACAAAGTCATATTGACATGCAACTATATCACCAGGATTCATTGTTTCAAGTGCTTTTAATCCACCATTTGGCATACTAAATGGATTATGTGTAAAGTCCCACTTGTTATCTTCTTCATTCCATTCATAGAATGGGAAGTCTACTATAATACAAAATTCAAATTTAGATTTATCTACCAAATCTAATTCATCAGCTAGTTTAAGTCTTAAACCTCCGCATAACTTATCAAACTTTTCACCCTTAGAGCCACATATAATTACTAAATAATTATTATTTTCTAATTTAAACTTATCTTTTATATTTTTAAGTTCTTCTTCACTAAATAGTTTAGTCATTGAACCAGAAACTTCATTATTTTCTAATTTTATAAATCCAAGTGAAGTTGCTCCAAGTTCCTTATATTCACTTTCTAATTTTTTAAACCATGAGTTTGACTTATCACATGAATCTAATTTCATACATTTAACTTCTTTATCTTTAAATACTACTGATTCATTATTTTTAAGTATTGAAGTTAAGTTTTCTATTTCAAATTTAATTCTTAAATCAGGTTTATCACTACCATATTTTTCCATTGCTTCTTTATATGGTATTCTTCTAAATGGAACAGAACTTACTTCTTTATTTCCAAATTCCTTAAACACATCATAAAATACTTTTTGTCCTACTTCAAATACATCTTCTTGAGTTGCGAATGACATTTCAAAGTCAAGTTGATAAAATTCTCCGTATAGTCTATCTCTTCTTGGATCTTCATCTCTAAAACATGGTGCGATTTGAAAATATCTATTAAATCCACTACACATTAATAATTGTTTGAATATTTGTGGTGCTTGTGGTAAAGCATAGAATTTACCTTTATATTTTCTACTTGGTACAATAAAGTCTCTTGCTCCTTCTGGACTTGATGCGGTTAAGATTGGTGTTTGTATCTCAGTAAAATCCATTTCTTTCATAGTTTTACGAATAAAATCAAGTACTTTAGTTCTAAATATTATACCATCATGTACTTCTTTATTTCTTAAATCTAAATATCTATATTTAAGTCTTGTCTCTTCACTAGAAGTTTTACTTGAGTTTACTTCAAAAGGAAGAGTTTTATATACATCACCCAGTACTTCTAATGAACCTATTTCTACTTCTATTTCACCAGTTTTCATATTTTTATTAATCATATCATCAGTTCTTTTTCTAACAATACCTGTTACTGTAACTGTACTTTCACGATTAAGGTCTTTGTATGTATCAACATCATTTGATATTAATTGTACTATTCCTTTTTCATCTCTTAATGTAATAAATATAAGACTTCCTAAGTTTCTAATAGTATCAATCCAACCTGCTAATCTTACTTCTTTACCAACATATTCTTTTGTTACTTCGCCACAATATATATTTCTATATTTGTTTTCCATACTTCCTCCAATATATGAAAAAAAATCTATTTCGTAAGAGCGAGGTCGCTCGCGGTGCCATCTTACTTCATAGATTTAATTTCTACCTTTAATTTCTGTAACGCTGAAAAGCGATTAAACTCAGAAAACTGTCACACTTTTTTCCTCAACGTTTACATTGAGTATTATATTACTTAAATTATTGTTTGTCAATTACTTTTAAATAAAATTATTTAAATAATTTACTCATCACTATTTCTTTTTGATCTTTATCTTTTAAATTTAATTCAGTAGTTATATCATATATTGGTATATCCCTATCAAATCTCTTCAATAAATCATCTATATCACTTAATATCATGTTTATTACATCTTTTGAAAATGCTTCATTAGGTCCACATAACATATGTGTTGGGAATGTTAATCCGAGTAGATTATCTAATGATATTTTGTCTTTCACTTGTACTTCATCAGGCATATCTGAATATCTAGTAGTTTTACTCTTACCTAGTAATTCCATTTTTCTAAAAGCATAACCACTATTAGTACAAATATCTACTAGTTGTGGTTCAACTACCTCTATACCTTCTTTAGGTAACATTAGTGATAAACTATTTTTAATATATCCATGAAATGAATTATATTCTTCTACTCCATTATTAACCATATCTTTTTTACTATAATCACATAGTGATATGTAATCTCTACCAGCAAATCCACCTTTATTGAATCTTCTTTGTTTTCTTAATGAAAGGAGTGCATTACATTTTAATATTTTATATAGTACTATTCTTGTACTCACAGAATCATACTCATATCTTGCGTTAATAGCATGCAAATAAATATTATGTTCCATAACCCCTCCTTACATTTTTTATTGATTTATACTTATTTTTTTAATTTATTTATATAATTATTTACTCTTTGAGACCACTTTGGATCACTAGCATAATATGGTCCAATCTCACTAGTTGTAGTTTTTCCTTTGCTATAATAACTATTTAATTTATTAATCGCAAATTTAATTCCCTCTTCAATAGTGTTAAATCTTCTATAACTTCCACCATTACAAGAAGGACCACCTTTATTACCACCAACATTATTACAAACTCTTGTAAGATAACTACATGTCCAATAACAACCTGTTTCTTGAAGCATAACACCTGTTGCTAAATAAGGATCCATTCCTACTTCAAGTGAATAATCAACTATGAATTTACCTTTGTTTTTTAATGTTGAATTTAAATATCTATTTAATTTATTTGCTATTTGGTCTTTACTTTCTCCATTAAAATAGTTCTTCTTTTCATATAATTGTTTTTTCTCTTTAAATTCACTTACATTTACTTTTATTTGTGTATCTATATATTTAAAATTGTTTTCATCTACTTCTTTAGATGGGAATGATATTAAACTAAATACCATTAAAATTATTTTTATCATTTGTTCTCCTTCAAAAAATAAGCAATATGTATTATACCACAATTGCCATTTAAAATCAAATTTGGTCTAAAAATGATAGTGTAAAATATTTTTAGGTTGGATTAAAAAAGACTGAATTTAATCAATGTAAGAAGAAATTCAATCAAGTATTATAATTAATTATTTAACATTTTTATTTCTGATATAGTCTCCATTAAATTCATTTTCAAGAATATCCATATGAATAATATCATGATATTTTCCATTTAAAAACATCGCATCTCTAACTCTTCCTGTTTCTTTGAAACCACATTTAATATAACATTTATAAGCACGTTCATTAACATCAAGTACAGTTAATTTAACACTATGAAGATTAAGATACTTAAATCCATATTCAAGTAATAATTTAATTGCTTCAGTTCCATATCCATTACTTCTATATTTATCTTCACCAATAAAAACACCAAGAATAGCACTTCTGCTTACGTAATTAAAACCATTAAGTTCAACTGATCCGATAAGTTCATTAGTATTTAAATCTATAATATTAAAATTACCTGGACTAGTTTTTTTAGCAGCAGTAGAAATATATTCTTTTTCACTATCGTATGAAATTAACTTACAACTTCCATTAATATAATCAGTAACTTCAAAATCATTCATCCAACTAGTAAATTTAATTATATCTTCTTCAGTAACGCTCTTAGGTGACAAATAAACCCTATCACCCACTATTTTCTTATAATATTGCATAATATCAACTCCTTAAAACCATTAATATCATTATACAATATTATTATATAAAAAATCTACCTGAATCAGGTAGAATCAACTCACACTCAAATATCAAGTGTATTTATTTTAAACTTAATTTTTTAACTAACTTACTATGCACTGGTCTTATAAAATCACACATTGTTTCATTATCTGCTTCTTCAAATGGAATCCATTTCACTCCTTTTGATTCATCTTCTCTATATATTAATGGTATTTTATCATCTGCTTCCATAATATATACAACATCAAAGTGAAGATGCGCTGAAACATTCTTTCCACGTTTTATATGACTTTTTACAGGAGTTGATTGGATTGAAAAAATATTTTCATCTAAAACTTTTGCTTTCAATCCTGTTTCTTCTTCAACTTCACGAACTGCGACTGATAGAAGATCTTCTTCTCCATCAGCGTGTCCGCCTGGATAAATCCAACCATCATTAATTATATGATAAACAACTACCATCTTATTTCTTTCTTTATTTACTACAAAAGCAGATGATGTAAAATGTCCAAAAATATTATCCCTAGTTAATACATCATCAAATGTATCAATAAATTTCAAAAATTGTTCCCTATCTCTTTCTTCTTGTTCATCAAAAGGTACATAATTCTCTATCTTTTGTTTCAACTGCATAATTCTTCCTCCTAAAAATATAATACTTGTTATTTATGTAAATTTAATTTAATACCTGATGTTTTTTTAGGTACTTTAGAACTTATACTTTTATAAAAACTATTAAGTTCATCTTCATTTACTTTTATTTTTGAAAGTATTTCCATTTTATTTTCTTTTATATAACTAGCAAGTGTTTGTCTTGTAAGATATTGAGTGTCTTTTACATTATTTAACTCTTCATCATTAAAACCAATCTCAACATTTAAATCAGTTTCATTTGCTGTTGCACTAAATGTTACTTTGAATACGCCATCATTTAATACTTGATATTTATCCGCAGCATGAATATCATATCCATTTAATGTAACCCCACATGTATTTTTAATTGCTTTTATAGCATCTAATCTTTCTAATAATTCTTTCTTAAAAGATTTTAAAAATACTTTAGAATATTTAATTATATGAGAATCTTTCTTGTCATTATGTAAATCATCAAAATGAAGTTTATATGTAAGTTCATTATCTTTAGTATAAACTTCTAATAATGTTTTTCTGTCAAAGTCATTTTCACTTGATATCAATAAAAATATCATTTTATTATCTTCTTCTCTTTGACCAGTATAATATTGTACCCCAGCGATAAATGGAGATTCTTTTCCATCTATTTTGCTAATTCTTTTTAAACTTCTTCCACCATATCCATGTAGATAATTCATAGACGATATAAATAAATCATCTGAAAGCACATTGTGTATTAATGTCAAATTAGATGTTGCGAGCGTATATAAATCAAGAGCGGAAAAGTAATCATTTTCACTATTTCTTTTCTCATCTATAATCGCTTTTAAATTTTCATATGTCATAAGTTCTCCTTTTTCCTATTATTATATAATAATTTTATTACTTAAGAAAGAATTTATTTACTATTTCTAAATTTTTATTCATTTCATATACGTATGGTACACCAGTTGGTAGTTCTATATTCATAATTTCTTCATCACTAATATTTTCTAAATATTTAATTATTGATCTTAAACTATTACCATGTGCGACTACTAAAACATTTTTATCTTGAAGTAATTCTTTTTTAATATCAGATTCATAGTATTCTACTGTTCTTTTCATTGTATCTAATAAACATTCTGTAAGTGGTAAATCTTTTTTATCTAAGTCTTTATACTTAACATCATTACCTGGATATCTCTCATCATTAATATCTAATGCTGGTGGTCTTACAGTAGCGCTTCTTCTCCATAAATGAACTTGTTCTTCACCATATTTTTTTCTTGTTTCATCTTTATTAAGTCCCTGTAAAGCACCATAGTGTCTTTCATTTAATTTATAACTATAATATACAGGTATATTAAGATTCATTTCTTTTAATACAATATCTAATGTATCATTTGCTCTTTTTAGTACTGATGTGAATGCTATATCAAATGTATATCCTTTTTCTTTTAATAATAGTCCTGCTTTATGTGCTTCATTTTTTCCATTCTCAGTTAATTCTACATCAGTCCATCCAGTAAATTTATTTTCCTTATTCCAAATACTTTCTCCATGTCTTAGTAAAACTAATTTCATATTAATCCCTTCTCTTTCTTTTTAATGTAAATCCTTTCCATTTACCACTTGGTAAAAATTCACTTACATCTTCATTATTGTGTTTTCTTCTTAAAAATTCATTCCATTCATTTTCTGATAAAACATTTTTAAAATAATTTTCATAATATTCATACCATCTTAAATATTCATCTGTTAATTGAATATGTCTTCCTTTTTTAGGATTAGGTATTTTAGTTCCAAATTTTTTTGTTTTATAGATTAAATACTCTAATGCATATCTATCTTCAGATGAGTTAATCTCAGCATGAGCGGCGCTTGACATAGTATATTTCCAAAAAATATTTTCTTGTACTGCATCTATTTGTAAATATAAATCAACTTCATCTAAACTATCTATTAAATCAGGTACCTGTATAGATCCTGGGTAAATTCCATATATTTTTTCATCACTTTTATTCATTTTTTCCTCCTGATTAATTTAATTATAACACAAATTATGCCTTTCAAAAACACACTTTACATATGGTTGTCTATTTTTTTATTTCCATTTTTTGGAAGCAAACAACTGTTTGACATTTTAATTTTTTATTGTATAATTAGATTGGTGATATTTATGAATTTAAATGAAAAATTAGTTATTTTAAGTGATGCTGCTAAATACGACGCTAGTTGCTCCTCTTCAGGTAGTAAAAGAAGTAACAAAGGATATGGAAATACATGTGTAAGTGGAATATGCCATAGTTTTAGTGCTGATGGTAGATGTATATCTCTACTTAAAATTTTATTAACTAATAGTTGTATATATGACTGCAAATATTGTATTAATAGAAAAAGTAATAATGTTAAAAGAGCGATATTTACTAGTGAAGAAGTAGCGAGTTTAACAATTAATTTTTATAAAAGAAATTACATAGAAGGTTTATTTTTAAGCTCCGCTGTTATCAAAGATCCTAACTATACTATGGAACTTATAATAGATGCGATTAGTTTGCTTAGAAATAAATATCATTTTAATGGTTATATTCATGCTAAAACTATCCCAGGATGCAGTGAAACATTAATTAAAAAACTAGGTCTTTTAGTAGACAGAATGAGTATTAATAAAGAATTACCAACAGATAGTTCATTAAAACTACTCGCTCCAATTAAAGAAAAAAATAAAATATATTCAGCGATGAACTATATTAATAAAAACAGAAATAGTCATTTCACCCCAGCAGGTCAAAGCACACAAATGGTTATTGGTGCCTCTAATGAAAGTGATTTAGATATTATGAATACTAGTGAATTTATGTATAATAATTTTAAATTAAAAAGAGTTTTCTATTCAGCATATATTCCAGTAAATAAAGATAGAGACTTACCATCATTAATAGTACCTCCTCTTAAAAGAGAAAATAGATTATATCAAGCAGATTGGTTATTAAGATATTATAACTTTAAAGTAAAAGATATTCTTGATATTAAAAACCCTAACTTTAATTTAATGCTTGATCCAAAGGCAGATTGGGCTTTAAGACACATAGATGAATTTCCTAAAGAGATTAATAAATGTTCTTATTATGATTTACTTAAAATACCTGGGATTGGTGTCACTACTGCTAAGAGAATAGTTAGTTCAAGAAAACATTTTAAATTAACATTCAAAGATCTTAAAAATATGAATGTTGTACTTAAAAGAGCAAAATATTTTATAACATGTGATGGTAAATATTTTATTGATACAAAATTATTTAAAAAGGAATTTATAGAGAATAATTTAGTATTAGAAGATAATCATGATAATAAAAATATATTACAGATAAGTATGTTCAATGAATAAAGATAACAAGATTTATTTATATAATGGTAGTTTTAATGATTTAATTAATTTATTCATTTTATCTTCATCATATTCTTTTTTTATACCATTGTCTTCACTTTTATGTTTTGTTTTAAGAAAGTTTATCTTCATCATATAAACAAATAATTCTTCATATTTTAATCTTATCATTGCTTGTTTTAGTTTTTCTTTTGTTGAAGGATTATGAATTATATTTAAAGATGTTTTTTTATTTAAAAAGTCATATCTTTCTATTAAGTATTTAGGTATAAAATCAGGTATTTCATTTCCATATTGCATTAGTGCATTATTTATATATGTTGCAATATTTTTAGATGTAAGTCCTGCGGTTCCATGATATACTGGTTCTATTTTTTCATCTTTTGGTAAAAGTCCCATTCTTATTTCTGATGCTGTAATGATGTTTTTTGTTTTATCATATTTACCTAGTACTGTTACATTTAAACCTACTTCTAATTGGCTTTTTAG
>CAVBMP010000012.1:0-4805 GCA_963596555.1 Bacteroides helcogenes | reverse complement strand
GTTGTATATTTATCTACTGGTTATTTAGAAAATAGTACTTTAATGATAGGTTCTTTAATAGCATTCATTCAATATTTATCTATAGTTCTTAGTAGTTTCTTAATGATACTTATTATTATTCTTAATATACCAAGAACAGTTATATCTTTTAAAAGAATTAATGAAGTTTTAAATACAGAAGTATCTATCAAAAATAATGGTAAATTGAAATTAAATAATTTAATTAGTATTGAATTTAAAGATGTTTGTTTTAAATATGAAGGAGCAAATAATTATGTACTTAAAGATATTAGTTTTAAAATAAATGAAGGAGAAAGTATTGGTATTATTGGTTCTAGTGGTAGTGGTAAAACAACAATTATAAATTTATTATTAAGGCATATAGAACCTACTAGTGGTGAAATATATATAAATGGTATTGATATACGTGAATACGATATATTATCATTAAGAGATATATTTGCATATACTCCTCAAAAAGCAGTGTTATTTAAAGGAACTATATATGAAAATTTAGTATTTGATAAAAATATAGATTATTCAGAAGTAGACAATGCTTTAAAAGTAGCGGCTATAAAAGATTTTGTTGATAAAAAAGAAGAAAAATATGAATATAGAGTAGAACAATCATCAGTAAACTTAAGTGGTGGTGAAAAGCAAAGACTTACTATTACAAGAGCATTATTAAATAGTGGTGAATGTTTAATATTAGATGATTCACTATCAGCAATAGATTATATAACTGATAAAAAAATAAGAAGTTATATAAAAAAAGAATATAAAGATAAAATGATTATTTTAGTGACTCAACGAGTAGGTACTATAAAAGATTCTGATAAAATAATTGTACTAGATGAAGGTAAAATAGAATCTATCGGAGACTATGATTATTTATGTGGAAATAGTCCTATCTTTAATGAATTTATTGATTCACAAAGAAGGGAGGTTTAATATGATTAAAAAAAGAACTTCTTTTAAGAAAACGTTATATAAAATATTAAGTATAATGAAAGATTATAAAAAAGACTATATGATAATTATTTTCTTTTGTTTAACTTCTGCGATATTTAGTTCTTTATCTCCATTATTTTTAGGATATGTCACTAATAGTTTATATGATTCAGTTATTAATGATCTTTCTATTAATTATAGCTTAATATTTAAATTACTTGTTATAATACTAATATGTTATTTAATTGATGCTGTAAGTAGTTATGCAAGAGATTATATGTCTTCATCAGTAGGTCAGAAAATAGGCTTTGATTTAAGAAAAAAATTAGTTGATAAATTAAATACAACTAAATTAAAAAAATTAGATTCTATGAAAAAAGGAGATATTATAAGTAGAATAACTAATGATGTAGAATCTATAACAGACAATATAACCGAAGTAATACCAGAACTTATATATAATGTATCTCTTATTATCGCAGTTAGTATAATGATGTTTACATTAAGTCCTTTAATGGCATTTATTATAATGATAAGTATACCTATTAATTATATACTTTTATCATTTGTAGTTAAAAAATCACAAAAATATTTTAAATTAAATCAGGCAGAACTTGGTAATGTTAATGCTTTTATAGAAGAGAGTATTACTAATAATGATGTAATTAAATCATTCAATAAAGAGAAATATTTTGAAGGTAAATTTGATGTAATTAGTTCAAAATTAAGAGATTATGGATATAAAAGTAGTTTCTTTTCATCTCTATCAGTTCCATTTAATAAATTTATTGGTAATTTAAGTTATATAGTTATAGTTTGTATAGGTAGTGTATCTGTAATAAAAGGTAATATTAAAATAGGTACTATTCAATCATTTATACAATATATGAGAGACTTTAATAGACCAATGAATATAATCGCACAAATAATATCTAATATTCAAATAGCGATATCTAGTATTGATAGAGTGTATGAGATATTTAATCTTGAAGATGAAGAAAATGGTACTATAAAGGAATTTAGTTTTGAAAAAAGTATTGAATTTAGAAATGTTAATTTCTCTTATAAAAAGAATAAACCAATATTAAAGAATTTCAATTTAGTTATAAATAAAGGTGATAAAGTAGCGTTAGTTGGTAAAACTGGTGCTGGTAAAACAACTATTGTTAATTTACTTATGGGATTCTATACTAATTATGAAGGTGAAATATTAATAGATGGAGTAGAACTTAAGACTATTGATAAACATATATATAGAGAATATATAAGTATGGTTCTTCAAGATACTTGGTTATTTGAAGGAACTATAAAAGAAAATATAGTTTATAACAAAAAAATAAGTGAAGAAAAACTATCTAAAATCTTATCTAAATCAAAAATATTACATATGATTAATTCTCTTCCTGGAGGTCTTGATTTTGTTGTTAATGAAGAAGTTAATAATATATCAGAAGGTCAAAAACAATTACTTACAATAGCAAGAGCATTAGTTGCTGACCCTAAAATACTTATACTTGATGAAGCAACTAGTAATGTAGATACTAGACTTGAATATTTAATAAATCATTCAATGAATAATCTTATGAAAAATAGAACTTCTTTAGTTATAGCACATAGATTATCTACTATAGTTGAAAGTGATAAAATAGTAGTTATTAAAGATGGTGTAATAAAAGAACAGGGAACTCATAATGAACTTTTAGAAAATAAAGGATATTATTATAAACTTTATAGTAGTCAATTTGATATAAATGAGTAATAATTATGATGTTTTAAAGTGAATAAATAGTATTAAAATTACAAAAGTGTGATAAAATTACAAAAAAAGTGTGCAAAAGTGTGATAAAACATTGAAAATTTCTTGCAAAAGTGTGATATAATGTAGTAGGAGGGATGTAACCATGAAAAGATTTATAACTGAAAAACTTATTAATTGGAAAAATAGTAAAGATAGAAAACCTTTGATTTTAAAAGGAGCAAGACAAGTAGGTAAAACATATATATTAAAAGAATTTGGTTCAAATAATTATGAGAATGTTGCATATTTTAATTTCGATCATGATGATGGTTTGGCAGAATTGTTTTCAAATACAAAAGATCCTAAAAGAATTATAGAACAATTATCTTTAGCAAATGGTAAAAAAATAAATCCAAACACTACATTAATTATATTTGATGAAATACAAGAATGTCCTAATGCATTAAATTCTTTAAAATATTTTTGTGAAGAAGCAAATGAATATCATGTTGCTTGCGCTGGTTCATTACTTGGTATAAGACTTTCTAAGACATCTTTTCCAGTTGGCAAAGTAGATTTCTTAAATTTATATCCAATGACTTTTAGTGAATTTTTAATCGCAGATGATTCAGAAAATTTAGTTGATGTAATGAAACAAACTAAAGAAATAAAGAAAATCCCAAAATTATTTGAAGATAGATTAATAGAAAAATTAAAAATTTATTATATTACTGGCGGAATGCCTGAAGTTGTATATAGTTGGATTAATGATAAAGATATAGAAAAAGTTGATAAAATTCAGAAAAATATATTAGACTCTTATGAAAATGATTTTTCAAAACATACTGATGCGAATACCGCTAATAAAATATCATTAATATGGAATGGTATACCATCACAATTAGCAAGAGAAAATAAAAAATTTGTATATCAAGTTGTTAAAGAAGGTGCTCGTGCTAGAGAATATGAAGGAGCATTAAATTGGTTAAATGATGCTAGTTTAATTTCTAAATGTTATTCAGTAAATAAGTGTGCTTTTCCATTAAAAGCATATTATGATTTATCAGCATATAAAGTTTATATGAATGATGTTGGTTTACTTAGAAGAATGTCTAATTTAGATAGTAGAATAATATTAGATGGAAATAAACTTTTTGAAGAATTCAAAGGTTCATTTACTGAAAATTATGTTGCAAATACACTAAATTATATATTTGATGAATCTCCTAATTATTATACTTTTGATAGAAATGAAATTGATTTTGTAGTACAAGTAAATAATAAGATAATACCAATAGAAGTTAAATCAGATAAGAGTACTAATCATAATAGTTTAACAAAATATAATGAAAAAAATGATAATGAAATTTCATTTAGATTTTCATTGAATAATTTGAGTAAAGATGGTAAAATAGTGAACATTCCACTTTATTTTGTAGAGTACATTAAAGAAATAAATTATTAAGTGTAATCAAAAAGGAGTTGAGGGGGATGTTAGAAGCATTAATGTTTTGGGCACTGTCTATTCCAGTTAGTTTAGTAATGCAGTGTGGAGCGTTATATAAAACGATTGATATTGCTGCTAAAAATGGATATGTTATAAATAAAACTAATCACAATGAAGACATGTATGTTGATTTAATGAGAGTAATTGTAGAAAATACTCCAAGATTTGATCTTTATACTATTACGCCTTTATTAAATTTAGCAACTTCATTTAATTTTTCATATTTGATTGTTAAATATCAAAATGCTATATGTGATGATATGGAATATCTTGGTTATTATAGAAAAATGACTGAAGAAGAACAAGAAATTTATAATAATAAACCATCAACTTTCACAGCATTAAAGTTAGCATTTGAAGAAAGAAAAGAAGAATATAAAGAAATACCAGTTGAAAAAAGTTTAACTGTTATTAATGAAAGCGAAGAGTTAAAAAGAATAAAAGATTTAAAAGAAAAATATATATATTTAAGACAAAACATAGATAATGATTTTAATGAAGTAATAGATGAACAAAAAGAGTATACAAGAAAACTTAAATAGAGAGCAATCTCTATTTTTAATTGCAAAAAATCTGTTGGGTGTCAAGCATTTGTAAATTGACTAGGGG
>CAVBMP010000011.1:0-4518 GCA_963596555.1 Bacteroides helcogenes | reverse complement strand
ATTAGTGTATACATTTTAACTAATGATGCGTATACATTTTAAAAAAGGATTAACACATATTTATTATAACATTTGACAACTTAGATAATGTGTTGTATACTCATACTTGTAAAAACGAAGAACAAGAGGAGTAAATTACTAATTTATTAAAGAGAGCAAATGATTGGTGTAAATTTGTATAATAGGTGATTGAAAGTAGCTTGGGAGTTGTATAATTGAAATAGTAGTAAATTATAATGTTAGTCGCATTAAGACTTAAGAGGTAATAGAAATATTATAAATTAAGGTGGTACCACGATATATTCGTCCTTTATAAAGGTACCTTTTTTAATGGAGGAAAAGTATGAAAAATGAAATGAATGATAATTTTGATATATTTGATAAATATTTTATGGAGTTTGATATCGATAATAAAACTATTCAAAATATATATAATCATAGTTATCGAGTCTTGCATCAATGTGATGAAATATCTTTTACATTAAATTTAGATGAAGATGATAATTATTTAGCATGTTTGATTGGTTTACTGCATGATATAGGTAGGTTTAAATTAAATGAAAAAGTTGATCATTCTCTTCTAGGAGTACAAATATTATTCGATGAAAATAAAATTAAAGATTATGATGTACAAGACAGTGATTATGAAATAATTAAAAAAGCAATACTTAATCATAATAAATATAAAATAGATGAAGAATTAACCATTAAAGAAAAATTACATTCTAAAATATTAAGAGATGCTGATAAGATAGATATATTATATATGTATTCAGAAAATGAATTAAAATTAGAAAGTGATAAATCTAATGTTAGTGATGAAGTACAAAATGAGTTTTTTAAACATAATATGATAGATATTCAAAAATGTAACACTATAAATGAAAAAATAGTATCATTATTATCATTAGTTTTTGATTTAAATTATGACTATAGTAAAGGATTCATAATGGATAAGAATTACATAACAAAAATATTTGACTATCTTGATAATAAAGAAATAATTAAACCTTATTATGATGAGGTAATAAAGTATTTAGAGGGAAGTGTTAAAAATGATAGATAAAAAATATGATCATAAACAAGTAGAAAAAGATAAATATGAAACTTGGTTAAAAAAACAAGCTTTTACTAGTGGAGATAAAAGTAAAGAACCATTTTGTATAGTTATACCACCACCAAATGTAACAGGTAATTTACATATAGGGCATGCGTATGACTGTTCATTACAAGATATAATAATAAGATATAAAAAGATGCAAGGTTTTGATACATTATGGTTACCAGGTATGGATCATGCCGCTATTGCTACAGAAGCAAAAGTAGTTGCTAAACTTAAAAAAGAAGGAATAAATAAATATGAACTAGGTCGTGAAAAGTTCTTAGAAGAATGCCATAAATGGAGTAATGATCATAGGGGTAATATAAGAAGACAATGGGGTAAACTTGGATTTGCACTTGATTATTCAAAAGAAAGATTTACTCTTGATGAAGGACTTAATAAGGCTGTTAGAAAAGTATTTGTTGATTATTATAACAAAGGAATAATTTATAGGGGGCAAAGGATTATTAACTGGGATCCTGTTGCTAAAACCGCTCTTTCAAATGAAGAAGTTATTTATAAAGATGATAAAGGAGCATTTTATCATATTAAATATTTTATTGAAAACTCAGATGAATATTTAGATGTTGCAACTACTAGACCAGAAACATTATTTGGTGATACTGCTGTTGCTGTTAATCCTAATGATGAAAGATATAAACATTTAATAGGTAAGAATGTTATATTACCAGTTGTTAATAAATTAATTCCAATTATTGGTGATGAACATGCTGATATGGAGTTTGGTACTGGTTGTGTTAAAATTACACCTGCTCATGATCCTAATGACTTTGAAGTAGGACAAAGACATAATCTAGAAAGAATTCTAGTTATGAATGAAGATGCTACTATGAATAAAAATGCACTTAAATATGAAGGCATGACACGTGAAAAGTGTAGGGAAGAACTACTTAAAGATTTAGAGCATGATAACTTACTTATAAGTATAGAACCAATGGTTCACTCAGTTGGTCATAGTGAAAGAACAGATGCAGTTGTTGAACCTTACTTATCTAAACAATGGTTTGTTAAAATGGATAAACTTGCTAAGATGTTAATAGATAATCAAAATACAGATGATAAAGTCAATTTTATACCAAATAGATATGAAAAAATATTAATTAAAGGATGGATGGAAGACTGTCATGATTGGTGTATATCAAGACAATTATGGTGGGGACATAGAATTCCAGTTTGGTATAGAAACGAAGAAGTTTACTGTGGAATGGAAGCACCAGAAGGTGAAGGATGGGTACAAGATAATGATGTATTAGATACATGGTTTAGTAGTGCGTTATGGCCATTTAGTACTCTTGGTTGGCCTGATGAAACAGAAGACTTTAAAAGATATTTCCCAACAAATACTATTGTACTTGGATTTGATATCATATTCTTCTGGGGTGCTAGAATGATGTTCCAATCACTTAATATACATGGTAAGGCACCATATAAAGATTGTATAATTCATGGACTTATAAGAGATAATCAAGGAAGAAAAATGAGTAAGTCACTTGGTAATGGTATAGATCCACTTGATATGATTGAAGAATATGGGGCAGATGCATTAAGATTTTATTTAACAACTAGTTCAACTTTGGGAATGGATTTAAACTTTAGTACAGAAAAACTATCATCAACATGGAATTTTATTAACAAACTATGGAATGCTAGTAGATTTGTACTTATGAAATTAGAAGACTTTAAAGAAGAAGAATACAAATTAGAGAACTTAAATGATTCAGATAAATGGATACTTACTAAATTAAATGAAACTATTAAAGTTGTAACTAAATCAATGGAAAAATATGACTTTAATATCGCAGGAAGTGAACTTTATTCATTTATATGGGATATATTCTGTGATAAATATATAGAAATATCTAAGTTTAGTGATAGTGCTTCAACTAAATCAACTCTATATTATACACTTCTATCTATAATTAAAATGATGCATCCATTTATGCCATTTGTAACAGAAGAGTTATATTCATCATTACCAATTAAGAATAAAGAATTATTAATATTTGAAAGTTATCCAACTGTAAATAAAAAACTAATATTTAAAGATGAAACTAAAAAAATAGATGAACTATTAGAGTTTGTTACACTATTTAGAAATAAAAAGTTAGAAAATAAAATATCAAATGATTTTGAAGTAATTGATTATAATAATAATGATTTATTAAATAGTATGTTAAAACTAAATGATAAAATAGTAGAAAATAGTAAATTCAATGATAAATTAACAGTTGAACTTTATAATTATAAATTAGATATTTATTTTGATAACTCTAAGAATAGTAAAGAAGAGGAAGAAAAGAAAAAACAAGAAATAGAATCATTAGAAAAATCTATTCAAAGAAGAAAAGTATTACTTTCAAATGAGAATTATTGTAACAAAGCACCTAAGAATATAGTAGATAAAGAACGTGAAGATTTACAAAAAGAAATGGATAGATTAGAAATACTTAAGAAGAACTAATTGTTTTTCTTTTTTCTTATAAAAAAATCCTTCATTAGAAGGACTATAAATTATCTAAATTGTTTAGAATAGATTCGTTATTTTCTATTATACTATTTATTATATATATTTCTTTTTCAGATGCTACATATCTTTATTCATACCAGTCACCAGAACTAATATAACTTCTAGAATATCTAGTAAGTATAGGATAATCTGGTTCTACTTTTTCTTTGATATAATTATTTAATTTATCTAAATTTTTTTCAGAAAAATTAATTTTATATGTGTCTATATTATTGTTTGATATTTTTTTAACTAATATTGATTTATTATCTTTGAAGTATATTCTATAATATGTATTTTCACTTTCTGTATATTCTATTTTATATTTATATTCTTCTACGCATTGTTCAAAACTTGATTCACCATTTTCTAAAGAATATATTACATCTGATTGATACCAAGTTAATTGTCTTACACCGTCATTTATAACAACTTTATTACCATTTAATTTTGTAGAAAAATTAGTCTTTACAAATTTTTTTAATTTATTAATATTTTCTTTTGAAAAGTTTTGTGTTATTTCTTCTGTTGTTGGTTTACAATCCACAAAACTACATCCATATGTTATATCTATTTTTACCTTATCTTTATATATTTTAATATCTCGATTTGTTCCTGGTATCGAACCGTCATAGTAATAAATTTCATAAATTATATTTTTATCTTCAGTTACATTTTTCTTTTTAGTGAAATACATTATCACTGGTGTGGTTAATATTATTAAAAGTAATATAGCAATTATAATAATTTTTAAAGTTTTATTATTTTTCATTTTATCCCTACCTTTGTATGTTTATTATATCACGTGACACATTTAATTTGCAAGATATAGAAATTTATGTAAATGTCAATATTAAAATGTACAAAAAAGGGAAAATAACTATGCACA
>CAVBMP010000010.1:0-2947 GCA_963596555.1 Bacteroides helcogenes | reverse complement strand
GTACAAGATAATGTATCTGATAGTGATAGTCAAGTAAAAGTAACAGAATAAAATAATAAAAAAGAAAAAAGATAAAGAAAGGGTATAATATGGAAGATTTGGTATTTTCACAAATTGATTTTGGACTTTTAATGCCATTATTACAAGATGATGATGTAACAGATATATCATATTCTAATAATGGGCAAGTACATATTAAGACTCTTTCTCAAGGTATAAAACAAATTAAGATTGAAGGTCTTAATAATGAAGTTATGGAAAAACTTGCATTTCAATGTTCTAATGTAATGGGTAAAACATTTAATATGGCACATCCATTACTTGATGCAGAAAGTGCTGAACTTCGTCTTAACTTTGTACATGAATCAATCGCAACTAATGGTATTGCTGTATTGATAAGAAAAACTCCAGCAAAGATAAGACTTAATAAAGAAAAGTTAGTTAGTGAAGATTATGTATCATTAAAACTTCATGACTTTTTAATTACTTGTGTTCAGGGACACTGTAACATATTAGTTAGTGGTGAAACTGGTTCAGGTAAAACTGAGTTAGTAAAATATTTGGCAAGTAAAATAAAAGAAGATGAAAAAATAATTACTATAGAAGATACATTAGAACTTCACTTAGATAAAATATATCCAACAAGAGATATAGTTGCTATGAAAACAAATAATATTGCTTCATATTCAGATGTTTTGGTAGCATGTATGAGACAAAACCCAAGATGGATTTTACTATCTGAGGTTCGTTCTGCTGAAGCAGTTATGGCAGTTAGAAACTCTATTTCATCTGGACATAACATTTTATCAACAATTCACTCTGATAAAGCAAGTAGTATACCTATGAGACTTTATTCACTATTAGAATCAAGTCAAGATATTGATCAATTTATTAAAGGTATGCATAGATATATACAATTAGGTATACATGTTAAAGGTTTTTTCTCAAAAAAATATAATAGATTTCAAAGAGAGATAACTCAAGTAGTTGAGTTTTATGTTGATGATGAAGCAGGGGAAGCAAAAGTAAATGTCTTATATTCAAGAGATTTGGTAGGAAATGAAGTGTATAATAATCCAACTTCACATTTGATAGATTATTTATCATCTCAGGGTGTAACTATGCAAGAAGATCCATTTATACCAAAAGAGAGTGAAATAAAAGAAGGACAAGATGAATCAAAAGAGGAAGTAAAAGAAGAAAAGGAAGTTAACACTAATAATATAGAAATGTTAGAGTTATAGGAGGTGTGTATATATGTATATAGAAATTCTCATTATAGCAGTTATATTAGTATTCATATATATATATAGAAAGAATACTGGAGATAGTTCTTACAAGTTTATTAATAAAACAATAGGAGAAACTTATAATAAATATGCTCCTTATTCATTTAAAGTTGTAAGAGAGAAAGCTAAGGAATTAGGACAAGAATATACTAGTAGACAATATGCTGTACAAATAATAATATTTGGTGTATCAGCAGCATTTGTATCATACTTATATTTTTATAGTATACTTTGGAGTGTAATATATGCTTTAGCGGCAATATTAATGGTTCCATACTTAGCATATATGAGATGTAAAAAAGCATATAGTGAATTTATATTTGAACAAATACAAGTATATACAACAAACGTAATAATGGAATTTAATACAACACAATCTTTTGTTAAAGCATTAGAAGGTGTAAGAGATTCAGGAGTACTTGAAGATCCACTATTAACAGATATTAAAGAAATGATTCAAATGTCTTATGAGAATGGTACGATTGATGAAGCAATTAGATTTATGAATGAAAAGTATGACTACTATGTAGTAAAGAATATGCATCAATTGTTCTTACAAATTACTAAAGAAGGTTCTAAAGATTCAGGTGAAGCATTAGAAGGAATGCTTCAAGATATAGATATGCTTGTTGAAAGTGTATATAGAGATAGAATAGATAGAACAACATTCTATAAGAAATTTATTACCTTTGGTTTAATGCTATATTTATTAGTATTGTTAATACAATTATTCTTAGGTGAATCTAGTTATGTAGCATTACTTGATGAAGTATTTGTAGTAATATTACTTCACTGTGTAATACTTATAAATACATACTTCTTAATATCAGGTATTAAATATTATCATGAGGATGTGGGGGCTGAATAATGGAAATAGTTTTAGTAGGTATAATTTTATTATTTTTATTTAATTATATTGGAGCATTTAACTTCAATACATTTATAACTGATAACAAAGCATTATTTTCTAAATTAAAAGAAGATGATTATGACTTCTTATTAATATCAAAATATGGTGATCAAGTTGATTTAAATGTAAAATATCAATCAAGAGTAAAAAGTGCTATTATAGCATTTATAATAGGTTTAATAGTAGCAATTACTTCATTATCTGATATTAATTTTGCTATAAAGTTAGTTGGAGTATTTTTAGTAACATATTTTATATTTAAAAATGATTATAATTCTGTTAAAGCATATTATAAAAAACACTTACATGATATTAATTTAAAACTACCATATTATTTAAAAAGTTTAGAAATATTAATTCAACACTATACAGTACCAGTAGCAATAACAAGAAGTTTAGAGCAAGCACCTGAGATGTTTAAACCTGGTCTTAGAGAATTAATAGCGTCAATTGATTCAGGTGATTCTACAATTGAACCATATATGGCATTTGCTAGAAGATACCCTGTAAGAGATTCAATGAGAATGATGAGACTTTTATATAGACTTAGTCTTGGTAGTCAAGAAAGAAAACAAGAACAATTAATAGTATTCTCAAAAACAATATCCAACTTACAAGCAAAATCAAGAGATACTAAATATAAAGAAAGACTTGAAAAGATGGAAAAGAAAACTATGACAATGTTTACCGCTACAGGAGCAGGGGTAATGATTATATTAGTACTTTCTATTATGCAACAGTTTACAGC
>CAVBMP010000009.1:0-5899 GCA_963596555.1 Bacteroides helcogenes | reverse complement strand
AAAGGAAGACTTGAAACTAGTATCTATGAAAAAGATAATGGTGAGAAAGTTAAAAAAACTTGTGTAGTAGCCGAAAGAGTAAGTTTCTTATCTTCTAAAAACAAAGAAATTAAAGATTCTGAACCTGAAATGGAATAAGGGGTAGATTATTCTACCTCTTTAATAATTAGAAATGGAGGAATGATATATGATTAAAATTAAAAATAGAGGTGTAAATATTGCCTAAACTTATGTTAACCTCTCTAGGTACAAAAATAATGGGAGGCATAAGTACATTAAAAATAGAAAAACTAGATGGTGGTAATTATAATATTGATTCAATTATTAAAGCTATCCAAACATTTTCTAATTGGGCTTTAAGAGTAGGTATAGCACTTGCAGGTGTATCACTTATTATTGGATTTATATTATATGCAGTTGCTGATGTAGATCAAAAACAAAGAGTAAAGCAAAGAATAATTCAAACTATGTTTGGTATCATTGGTATTATTTTAGCAATATCTATTGTTAACCTAATTATAGACTTATTTTAGGAGGTTTAAATGTTATTAAAAGCATTAGACCTTTTAAGAAGATTAGGTTGGGGAATAATAGATTTTATTTATAATCTAATAGATACATTATTTGAAGTATTAAAATCCTTAAATGCTTATAATATTATTGATAGTGTTGCTGATAATTCGATGTTTTCTAATTTTCATAAAGGAATAATTGCTATTGCAATAACTCTTTTAGGGTTATTTGCTCTTTATAAATTTGTAATGAAAATAATAGAACCAGATGAAGGATTATCAGTCCAGCAAATAGTAACGGAAATATTTAAATCAACACTATTTGTATTACTATCAGTATTTTTATTTGCAGAAGTATCAACATTCTCAATTAAATTAAGTAGTTGGACTGCTAATATATTTTCAAGTAATGAAATAACTATCTCTGATAATATGCTTACTATGTTTGTAGACTATACCGACCAATATAAAGTAAGTGATGAATTTCAAGCCGAAGATTATTCTAAAACAATAAAAGATAATTCATTTACTAATGCTCAAAAATATAATGATAAATTTGTCACTAATAGTAAATGGATATTACCAGATGAAAAAGATTATAAATATAGTATCAATTGGATTCTTGCAATCATAGTTGGAGGATTCTTTTTATATGCTTTGTTCTTTAGTGGAATGATGTTAGCTAGAAGACAATTAGAATTTTTATTCTTATTTGTAATAAGTCCAGTAGTGTTTGCTACATCAATTGGAAATAAGCAAAGAAGAAGTGCTGTAATAGAACAATTAGTATCATTAATGCTACAAGGTGCAGTTGTAATGTTAATCATAAGTTTAACAGGTATTGTAATGAAAGAAATAGCAGGAACAACATTCTTTACTGATAATACATTTAAAGATATTTTAGTTAAATCTTTAATGTATATTGGAGCAGGTACTTTCTTACTAACAGGATCACAAGTAGTAAATAGATTCATAGGTGGTAATGTATCAGCAAATTCAGGAAGAGAACAACTTATGAGTTTAATGGGATTTGGTCAAACAATGAATACAGCAACATCAGCAGTAGGAGGAGCAGGATTAGGTGCTGGAATGTTAGGACTAGGAGTTGCATCTTCTACAGTAGGACTTGCTGGAGGAAATAAAGTTGTTAAAAGTATTGGTAATGCTATTACTAACTTTGGTAATAAAATATCAAGTAATGCTAATAATCCAAAAAGTACTATGAGTAAAATAGGAAACTTTATAGCAAATACTGGTTCTTCAATAAGTAGAACAACCCCATCATCAGTTGGTAAAAATTTAAGACATGGTGGTATGTCAAATATAAGAGGCTCTGTTAATAGTTTAATGCCACAAAGAGCAATGTATAGAAATAGATATAAAAGTAGGTGATAAAAATTGTATATAACTATAAATAGTATAAAGAAAACATTAGGCAAATATGTAGAATTAACTGATTTATATATAGGTATTCCTATGATTATGACATTTCTATCATTATTTGCCTTTTCATCTCATAAACTGTTTTCAATAATATTCTTAACAGTTTGTGTATTTTTAATGATTCCAATTAGTTTATCCAAGAAAAATAGAATGTATAAAGTATTGGGATTATTCTTTAAATATGTTTTTAAAAATAAAAACTATATTTATTTAAGAGAAAGGTAAGGTGGTTTATATAGGGTTATTCCCCAAAAAGAGCGAAGAAGAAAAAGATTTAAAATCTTTACAAAAAGTTAAAAAGTTAAAACAAAAAACTAAATCAGATTATTTAAAAACTTCTATGATGAAAAGAAGAATTAAAAATTCAAAAGTATTTTCTAATATTAAAACTATTGGTGATGATGGTTTAATAGAACTTAAATCAGGTGAATATGCTTCACTTATTGAAGTTAAAGCAATTGACTTGTCATTATCAAGTAAACAAGAAAAAAATAATTTCTTTAATTATTATAGAAGTTTATTCCATATAAAAAACTTAAATTTGAAGTTTTATAAGTTAGATGAACCAATTAATCTAAACAACAATAAAATCAACTTAGATAGGCTTATAAATAGGTTTAAAAATGATTCTAATAAATTATATTTACTTAATGAAAGTAGAGGTCTAATAGATGAGCTAGAACAAAATAACTTTACTGTATCAAGTATCTATTATATTGTAGTAATAGCAAAAGATACTAATACACTAGAAAGACAATTAGATGAAATAGAAGACTTATTTTTAAATATTCAACCAAAACTTAATATAGAGATAATTACTAATAGATTAGAAGTATATAAGTTTTTATCTAATTTATATTTAAGTGATAATCCACTTGATTTACTTATGTGGACTAATATTGAAGAATTAATTGTTCCTCTTAACTTAACTGAAAAAACTAATATGTTAAAAATTGATGATAATGAAGTACAACTTTTAACTATTAAGAATATCGCACCTTTTATAGATGAATTATTTTTTGAAGAGATATTTAATTATCCTAATGTAAGAAGTTGTTTAAATATTAAAGATGCTTTAGATCAAGATGAGTTAATTAGATGGATTAATTCACAATATCAATTCTTATTATCTGATAGAAGTACTACTAAAAAATTAAGTGATGCTACTGAACTTGATATAAGAAAAGAAAACTATCAATTACTTATGAATGACATTAAATCAGGTGATGAAAAGATAAAAGAAATATCTTTAATTTTACTTGTGACTGGTGATAGAAAAGAAAGAGAAGATACAATTCGAGATTTAAAGAAAATTGCTAAAAGAAATCGTATTAAATTAGATGTTCCAAGATTAAGACAACTTGAAACATGGCAATCATTTGATATAACAACTAATTCTTTAAAAGACTATTCTAATTATTTTCCAACTATTACACTAGGAGCAGGTTTTTCATTTACAAAAGCATATTTTAATGATCCTACAGGTTATATGTTAGGTGTAGATATTCACACTTCATTACCTGTATTTTTTGATCCATTTGTACTTAATAATAAAAGAACATCACATAACCTAGCAATAGTATCATCAACTGGTGGTGGTAAAAGTTTTACTATGAAAAAAATGATAGTTAATGAATATGCAAGAGGTACAAAGATATTTATTTTTGATGCTGAAAATGAATATGAAAAATTAGTTAAAGCTAATAATGGAGAATATATAGATTTATATTCCAAAAAGGGTGGTATGATTAATCCTCTTCAAATTAGATATATACCTAGTGATGAAGAAGATACTAAAGAAACAGATTGTCCTTTAGCAAAACATTTAGGATTCTTAGAAGCATTTTTTAAAAGTGCTTTTGATAATATAAATGAAAAAGAATTAGTAATGCTACTTGCTATATTAGAAGCTTTATATAATAAAAAAGGTATTTATAAAAATACTTCAATTAATACCTTACAAACTTTAAAAGCAGAAGACTATCCAATATTTACTGATTTATATAACTTCTTACCAGAATATAAGAAAACACTTGATAGTGAAGAAAAAATAAGAATAATAGAACAGTTAGAAATACTTATATCAAGATTCTTAACTGGAACAGATTCTTATTTATTTAATTCTCATACATCAATAGATTTAAATAATGATTTAATAGCATTTAATTTACAAGAATTACTTTATTCTGGTAATCAAAGAATAGTAAACACTCAAATCCTTAATCTACTTACTTATTTAAATAATAGTATAGTTGCTAATAAGATAATTAATGAAAAAAGAGAAAGTAATGATAAACAACATATTAGTATAATAGTAGATGAGTTTCACTTATATATTGATGAAGAAAATAATGAAGTTATAAAAAACTTTGGTCAACTTGCTAGAAGATGTAGAAAGTATAATACTAATTTAATTTTATCTAGTCAGTGCATATCAGACTTTTTAGGTAATGCAAGTGTCTTAAGACATGCTACTGCTATATTTAATAATTGTCAGTATACAATGGTAGGTATGCTTAAAGAAGATGATTTAAAAGCATATCTAGAACTATTTAAAAATAATCCTTTAACAGATACTCAAATAGATTTTCTATTAGGTGCTAGAAGAGGAGAATTTTTATTAAGTATAGATAATAAAACTAGAATTGGTATTAAGATTGAAGCAACAGCAACAGAAAGAAAAATGATGGGCGAAGAAGAATGAAAAAGAAAGCATTAAAGATAATTTGTTCTTCTTCAATCGGTATGATAGGAATAGGGTTAGTAATACTAATTCCTATTCTTATGCTACTTGATTTTTTTGGAGCTAATATTACTGATGGTTATGTAGAAAATAATGGTCAATATGCAGATATGTATAAAGAAGTTTTAAGAAAAAATATAACTGCTGGTAATGGCTATGTATCACTTGATAGAATATTATATTTTTATTTAGAAAATGATAATTTAACTTTTGATCAAATATATACTGATAATTTAGATGCTGATTTAAAACAAGTAAAACCTATATCAGAAGTATGTGAGATGAATAGATATAAAATATATTCAGTATGTAATAGTGATGAAATTAAAGAATCTGATCAAATAAATGAAATACAAAATAAACCATTTACATCACCATTAGATTTTAATAACTTATCAGTGACAAGTTTTTTCATGGAAGAAAGAATTGTTTATGGTACTGCTAATACTCATTCAGCATGGGATTTTGGAGCAAGTGAAAAAACGCCAGTTTATTCAGTATGCGATGGAGAAGTAATTGATGTATCTTTTAAATATTCAACTAATACAATTGATACAAATGGTGGGGCAGGAAATTATATTAAGATAAAATGCCTAGTAGATGATTTAGAATATAATGTTTTATATGGCCATCTATATCCAGATTCATCAAAAGTAAAAGTAGCAGATAAAGTATCGAGTTGGGAAGAAATTGCAGGAGTAGGAACTACAGGTTATTCAACTGGAAATCACTTACATTATCAAGCATCCTTAAATGGTAAAGTAGTAGATGGACTTAGTTTAGTAGATTTTAATAAAGAAAATGAAACATCCAAGATTAGTCCATCATTACCTAGTACTCTTCCAACTCTTGGATTTTAATTGATACTTAATTTCCCCTTTATTTATAAGGCTTTAAAAAGGTCTATGGTAGACTTCTTCCATAATTTTAAGTTATTTTTGCAAGTGCAAAAAGTGTTTTGATAGCACTATAAACCCTTTATTTATATAGGATAAATTAGGGTGGTGCTATCAAATCCTTTATCCTGCTTTATATATTAGTGATAAAATCTACTAAAATGGTGGTATAATTATAGGTAGATGAAGTCTTAACTTTTGTCTAGAAAGAAGAATGATTATGAAGAATTTAAAAACAGGTACATGTTTAATTGTATTAGGCAATTTATTATATCTAGCCTATATTAAATTTTGCTCAGGTGAAT
>CAVBMP010000008.1:0-3070 GCA_963596555.1 Bacteroides helcogenes | reverse complement strand
GTGTATATTAAATAAAAAGAATAATGTAGACAAATATATTCTTAAAGGAAATGATTATAGTAAAAATATATCCATAGTAATTAATATTGAGAGTGGTAAATATTTTAATAAAATGCTTGATATTGCAGAAACTAAAAATATAGAAATTAACTTACTTATGAATACCCCTTTTTTAAGAGATAATATAACAGATAAATATAATCATAGTAATATTTTATATAAAGGTAATTCTTTAGATGATTTAGATGATTTTATTAGTTTATTACATAATGAATTCTTTTGTGTTAAAACAAATGATTATGAAATAATAAATGATTGTAAAAGTAAGAAGATAAATAGTATTAAAATGAATAATGAAATTAAAAAAGATTTATTAATAAACACAAAAAAACTCCTTAATAATGGAGTCATAATATTTATTCGTGAGAATGAATTTAATTTAAGTGAATTATCATCTACGATTAATTATATAAAGAGTAGGGGTTTTACAATAGTTAATATTAATGAATTACTTTCTTAGAATAAATTCTTGTGGATTATCTATTGTGTTTTGATCTATTATAAGTTCTTTATATTGTTCACTTGAGTTAATAAAGAAATTAGCAATTTCAAGAGCTGTTTCTAATATTACTTTTAATTCACTAGCGCCATATGAATTTGTGGTTGCTTTTTTAGCAATTGCTTCTATAGTTTTAATGTCATAAATAAAATTAATTCCCATAGATTCATAAAACTCTTTATATAGTTTTAATATACTAAAATCAGATGTATTTAATATTTCAATTAAATCTTTTTCCTCTAATTTTTTTAATGGGCAAAGAGTACATCTTCTTAAGAATTCTTGACCAAAACCATATTTATGAAGTGTATCTTTAGTATATATTTCACTACTGTTAGAACTAGGATAAATATTTGCATTAAATCCCATAGATTTATTATTTTCTGTTAACTCTTCGATACCATCACAAGCACCTAGGAAAGCAAATGTTACTTTAGATGTGTCAAATTTAACTGGAATACGTATACCAGGTGTTCTTTCATCAAGTTCATATGTATGACCTTCTGCCATTTTTAAAAGAGAATCCATAACACCTCTTGCATAAGTATAATGTTGTTCATTTGAACTTATTTTTTTATCTATTTCATCTATTACAACTATACCATGTTGTGCTTTATCAATATCTTTTCCTGCTTCTATATATAGATGTGCTAGTATATCTGTACATCTTTTCCTTTAAAACTTGTTATTGAGTATTCAGTAGCATCTTCAATGATAACAGGTAAATCACTATGATTTCTTATTTGTCTAAATATCTCGGTTTTACCACAACCAGAAGGACCACATACAAGTAAGGTAGTTTTCATAACTGGATTTGTTATTCTTTGATTTTGAGATATCGCAGTAGTTATTCTTCTGATTTGATCATCTTGACATTTAACTACTTTTACAACTTCATTATATAATTCATCTGCATATATTACTTTTTTAGTTTTTTCTTCTTCTTGTGCTACCATTTCTACATTTTCATCCCCTTTAAGTTTTGAAATTATATTTTTGTATGAGTGAAATAATTCAATGTCGATTGGATACATTTTTTTATCTATTTGTACTGTTGTTTGTAAGTTTCTACCAATACCAAATAAATTTATATCAAAATTCAAACTATATTTTTTTGCATCTTTAGATATTTTTCTAATTAATGTTTTTCTTTCACTTATAGGCATATTTTCAACATATACAGGATATGCAAAACCTTTATTTGGATGTATTAATGTATCATTATTTAAACATGGAAAAATATTATTATTAGAATCTTTAAAAACTTTATTACCATTATCAAGAGTCACTATAATGCCAGTTAAAACGTCTTGATATTTATAAACAGTTTTCACTACGTTATTTGTTTTTACAAAATATATTTTTTTATATATTTGAACTATTGCTTCTTTTTCCATTATTACTCCCAAATTGCCTTTTATATTAGCATAAAAGACTTTGTTAGTCAATTAATATATGTTATAATCTAAGTGTGGGTGGTTAAATGAAAAAGTGGTTTGAAAAAGAATATAAATTATTTAAAGAACATAGAAAAAGACTTAATGATGCAGTTAAATATGTTAAACAAACAAATAATGTATTTAGAATAGTTATAGTATTTGATTTATTTTATTCCTTTATAGTATATGGATGTACTATTAATGAATACAAAATATTTGATTTTTATAGTGTTCCTTTAGATCAAAGAGATACTTATTTAACTAAGTCAAAAAAGAAAAGTTTATTTGCGGCTAGTATTAAGAAATCTAAAGGTAAATTCACTAGAAAGAAAATATATAATCTTTTTAAAGAATATTTAAATAGGGAAGTTAAAGAATTAAAAGATATTAGTTTTAAAGAATTTGAACTTCTTGCTTTAGATAAAAAAGTTTTAATGTTTAGTGACAATAATAATAAAAATAAAATATGTGTTATGAATTTAAGTAATTTTAGAAGTCCTGCCTTTATGCTTGATAAAGCAAAAAAAGATGGTTATGAATATGTAGAAGAATATAAACGTCCAAATAAAATATTTAATAAAATTAATAAAGAAGGTCTTTGTATTGTAAGTATTGTTACTTTAAAAACTTATAGTTCTATAGATATAGTTTCATCTTCACTTAAACTTCAAACTAAAGATAATTTAATAGAAACAGTATTAGAAAAAGGTATTGTTAAATATCCATTTTTAGACAAAGATGATAATGTTTATAGAAAACTAAATGATATTGAACTTATGAATATAGAAGTTCCTAAATATGATGAATTAATAGAATTATCTAAAGAACTTGCTGGTAAAATAGATGATGTTAAGGAAATAGAATGGTTATTTACATTAACTGATACTAAGATAGAACTTTTAGGTGCTGGTGTATGGAATAATTATTTATTTGCTCAAAAACAAATATATTTGAATGGAAAAAATGGTATTTATGCATATTATAAAACAAAAAGATTTTAAATTATATCTTTAAAATTTTTAAGTTTCGGTTTTTTACTAATTTTATATTATTTTTTTTCTATTTTAAATTT
>CAVBMP010000007.1:0-6106 GCA_963596555.1 Bacteroides helcogenes | reverse complement strand
TTAATTAAAGTCTTAGAAAAGAACCGATTTAATCACCACCTAGAAATGCCCCACCACCTGCATTTAAGTGATTAGAAATAACAATAACATCTTTACCATCCCCATAGAAGTTTTTAACTTTATTAGTTCTTTCTCTAGGTGATAAAGTCACATCAGTGTCTCTTGTCAGTTTTACAGGCACACCTAATTCTTTAAATCTATCATACATGTATTTACTAATTAATAATGTATAGTCTTTTTCTTTTAAATTATTCGCTACTGCCCCTGGATCAGAACCACCATGTCCTGGATCAATAATAATACCTTTCAAAGCCATAAAATCACCTAATTTATTTTATGACAAAACACATAATTTGCTATAAATTTTTGCATTTTTACAACAATACTAAGATTTTATTATTTGCAAGCTAACAATTCATTAATATTTTTTATTTTTCAATTTAAATTATTGACATTCTATTTTATTGGTAATAAATACAATTTTATCTTGTTCATTGTTCACTTTTTAGGTTAAATTTAAGCAATAGCATCTTTAAAAAACCTTCTTAGCTTACTATAATAGAATCACAATTTCAATATTATTTTTTATCATCTGAATTTAATTCAATAATTCTACATCTAGTCATTCCATCTGACTGTTTGCTTCCGCCATTTCCAATCAACGAATATAAATCAGATGGTTTATCAGAAAATAATTGATTTATAATAATCTTTTTAACAGTTAGATAAACTAATCTTTCTTTAAGGCTTCTTTCTATTTCAAATTTTACTGCATCAATCATTACTTCGTCATCATAATATAAATCAAATCCATATTCTTCTTTAAAACTTTCATCCATTTCTTTGGTACCATCATATTGTTTTACTTTTTCTATAATTCCAAGTTCTTTTGCAACATAGTATAGTACTTCTTCTTCTTCCATATTACTATCAGATGTATCCATGTACTCATGTACCATATCTAGCATATTATTATATCTTCTAGTTTCATCAACTGATATGCACTTGTCCCAATTATCTTGTATATGTTTAATTCTGTTGGCAATTGGTTTAACAATATCCAAATGTGTACTAGCATATGAACTAAGCATAGGATCATAATAATTTATAAAATCAAAAATATAATTATATATACCTATTTCAGTAATTTTATCAGGTGATTTAAATTGAGTATGTAGCATTCTTTCAAAATTAATGTTATTATCTCTAATTATTTCTTTAATCATACTCTTTGCATAATATTCTAATATAATATCACTACAATTGTATTGGTCGAACATAAGCCAAAATCCCATTCCAATCATAGATTCTAATTTTGAATCTTTACTTTCTACCATTTCAACTTTTAATCTTTCTGCGAAATATGCTGTTTCATTTAATACATGATATTTTTCTGCTAATTCATTTGGAAGGACTTTTTCCATAATAATACTCAATTCTTTACTTTCAAAATCATCATCTGCATTTTTTAAATAATTATCTGCTACCTTTATAATAAATTCTGAATTACCTTTAAATTTCAAAACTAAATATTTTACAAATTCATAATCCTTCTTTACTGTTTCAGAGCAAAAAGAATACATTTTAATGTCATTGGTATAACTAATAACTCCCATCATAAAATCCTTATCATTTTCTAATTGATCTGATGTATATTCTCCTAAATCTTCTCCATTAACATATTTCTTTATTAAAAAAATATTTATTTTTTTCATATATTTTCCCCCTTATTATTTACGAATATTTTCACTTCTTCTTATTTTTTATTGCCTTAGCTTCTATTTACCTTGCTCTCTCACGAGTAAAACCATGATGTTGTCCAACAGTTCCTAGAAATTGAGGTTTACCATTATCTAATCCATATCTTTCATGAATAATAGATCTTTGTTTATCATCAAGAACTTTATCAACTTCTTCAATAAAGTGCTCCATTAGCATATTTGTTGTAATGGAATCTTCCATATCATTTCTATCAAGAAGTTCATTTGATATTGATTCAATCAATCCTAAATTTATTATTAATCTCAAATAATTATTTATTTTTCTCTTTCCTACATTAAGATCATCTAATTTATCAAAATTTAAATTATCATATATTCTTTCTAGCAAAGGAATTATTTCCATTACACTATTGTATAATTGATAAGACCAACTATTCCACTTGCCAGTAAAAAATGTTTCTTTAATAACTTATCTAGTTAAAATGTTTCTTTTAACTTGTCTTTTACTATTTAATGAACAAAAATAATTGCCGTTACTGGTATCATAATCAAATGAATAGTCTTCTGTCATTTGTCTAGATAATTGCTCTAGTAATTTGACTTTTTTCAAAGCATCTTCATCATATATTTTACCAAACATTCCAATACTTATATTTTTTTCTCTAGAATTATGAATAGAATGCCATCCAAGTATTTCACTTTCAAAATATGGATTGTGAGTTAACATAATTTGTTCACTAGGAATTATTATTTCATCTTGCTTAGCGATTAAAGGAATTCCCCTATCAATAAACAATCTAGAATTAGTTTTACCTAATGTTTCACCAAATATTGATACTAGATTTATACCAAGATGAGAAATTGAATCATATGCTCCTTTACCAATTTCTAGAATATCATCAGTAGGATAATCAAATCCTAAAGCATGCAAGTAATCAATATAATTAACTAATAGAGAATTGTTTTGAACAATCCAATCAGCAAATTCATTTGAATACATGTTATTCACATTGTTTATATCTAATCCATTAGCATCACAATATTGTTTAAATAAACATAACAAATATTTTTCAAACATAAAACCCCTCCAATAAATTGTGCCTTTCCAAAAAGCACTAGTATTATAACTCAAATGATGATATAATTAAATTACTATTTTTTTATATTAGATATAACTGTTGGTTATATCAGGAGGCATATATGAATATTAATTTAGAATTATATAAAACATTTTATTATGTTGCTAAAAACGAAAACATATCAAGAGCGTCTAATGAGTTATCTATTAGTCAACCAGCAATAAGTAAATCAATTAAAAACTTAGAAGAACAACTTAACACTAATTTATTTATCAGAAAAAGGGATGGAATGGAATTAACTGAAGTTGGAGAGGTTTTATATAAAAAAATTAAAGACGCTATGGAGTTAATCTCATCAGCAGAAAATGATTTAAAGGTCATTACAAATATGGAAACTGGAAATATTAATATTGGTGCTAGCAAAACAATATTACAAGAATTTTTAATGCCTTATATTAAAGACTATCACAAAAAGTATCCTAAAATTAATATTAGAATATATACTGATAAAACTTCAGACTTGGTTAGTAAAGCAAAAATGGGAATAATAGATGTTATATTTACTAATATGCCATATGGATTACCAACTAATTTCAATTCAATAAAAATGCTTACATTGCATGATTGTCTTGCTTGTAATAATGCATTTGAACATTTAAAAGGAAAAAAATTAAATAAAAAAGATTTATCAGAACTTCCTCTGCTTGTTTTAACAAAAGGAGCCACTACAAGAATAAGACTTGATAATTATTGTACAGAAAATAATATTGAAATACACCCAGTAATGGAATTCGGAAGTAATACTTTAATAAAAGAATTTACAGAAGCTGGTTTTGGAGTTGGATTATTAACCGAAGAACATATAAAAAAAGAATTAGAAACTGGTGAACTTTTTAAATTAAATTTAGAAATACCTTTATCAGAAAAATATCTTGGAATGGTGTGGAATACAGATAATAAAAGTTTGGTCGCAAAAAATTTTATTAAGTATATAAAAAATAGCATTAACGAGTAATGCCATTTTTTTTCGTTGAAGTTAGAACTGAAATTCTTTGCAAATCTTCACTCAATTCATTTTCCAATAAAGCTCTTATTTTTTCTTCATAAGCATAAGTTTCCTCAGATATTTGCAGTTTTACATTTAATCCCGATGAAATATTAACACTTGCTAAAGCTTGTTCCAACGGAGTAAATGTTCTTTTTCCCATAATTTCATTTTCTATACTTTTAACTACAATTCCTCCATTATTACCTTGCAAAGCATTTCTAAATCTATTAAGGGTTTGTATTCTTTCACCATTGCTTGTAACTATACTCTCAGATTTTCCAGTGACGATTGATTGCGGAACATATCCTAAAAAATTTCCTTTTGAATCATAATTTTCAATAAAAGTTCTAAAGATAAAGTCTTTTTTCTGCTTAGTTGTGTATATCAAATCTCTTAACACCTTTTTAGCATCAAATCTACTAACTATATCATCATCATATTTAGTCGGTGATATAGATGCAATTTTTTCATTTGAAGAAGTTAAACCATGATCTAGTTGTACTAAGCAAAAACATGTTTTAAAGAAATCTCCTCTCATAAATGAACTGGTTTTCAATATTATTTTTTCCCACGGAAATAATTGATATGTTTTACCATTTTCTTGTATCAATCCTCCATCTGAAATAATTCTATTCTTATTTTCTAGTAGTACTTTCAATATAGTAAATGCTGAAGAATTTTCATCAATTGGGTAATATACGCTTCCATCAGAGTTTACTTTAGCAAAATACCTTTTTGTTGCATCAGATATTGTTTCTCCTTTTTGTATTCCCAATAAATGAGGTAAATTCCATCTATTAATATTATAGTAAAAATCAAATTGTGAATCATCAGCTAATGTCGCAGTATTAAGAACTGATAAACTTTTTTCAAGTGGATTATTTGGATTTTTTGTATAAAAAAATTTATAAGTATCTTCGCACAATTCAAGATTATCAAACAAATTCTTCATCACTTGTTTCATTATTTCATCTGTAGAAGTTGTCCCAAGCAAATCTTTTCCTCCTGGATATGATGGTAAAATAATATTTTTACTATCATCAACAGTTGTTTTATGCATTATTCCACCATCACTTTGAGTTACTGTAATGATTGGAATACTTCTTCCAGTTGTATATGTATCTATTCCTTTAGTATCTGTTATTTCAGCTAAATAATATGTGCCATCATTCCTCTGCCTAAGAATTTGTCTTATATGTTTGGAAGATTTTCTTTGAAATTCTTCCTCTAATTGAATATTAGAACCCTTCGATGCCTCTATCAAATGTATTAAAGATGCTTCATCAAATATAAACCTTTTATTTAGTCCGTTGGCAATTTGTTCTAAATCCGAATCAATTTGTGCTTGAAGCCCACTATCAAAGCCCATTCTTTCAGCTGCATTTAGAAATAGACTCTTAATCATTGATTGTTCTTTTGTTGCAATAACCATTTCAATAGGCATTTTAAAATAATACTCAGATAATTCATCAATAATTATTCTACTATATTTTCTAAAGTTGTTTTTGATAACGTCTATAAACTTAGTTTGTTCTTCATCAAGCATCCCATAAGTTTCTAATTCGGATAATAGTTTATTGGAATTTGTTCTAAACTGTTTTTTTAGAAAATCTGGATCAATCATTTTTGTTCCAAATATAGACTCCAAAACATTTGAATTTAACTCTTTATCCATATTATGCACCTCTATAATTATTATATCACATAATTCTTTAATTCTAGATACATATATTATAAACTAATTCCATGCTCATAATCTAATAATATCAATATATTGTCTAAACAATTTTTTTAAATTTTTATTGCACAACAAAAAACACTTTACTCGCTCATAAAGTGTTTTTCAATATAATTTATACACATAATATTATAAAAATGTATATATTTTACTATTTATCGAAATATTTTCTTATTAAACTATTTAACTCAACTGATCTAATTGGCTTTGGTAAATATTCATCAAAGCCCTCGTTTAGATACATTTCTCTCATACCAGAAATAGCATTAGCAGTCAATGCCACTACCGGTGGTATTTCATACCCTTCCAATTTTTTAATTTTATGAAGAGTTTCAATTCCATCTAAGTTATGCATCATATGATCCATAAAAATCATATCATAATGTTTTTCTGCTTTTATATTGTAAATACATTCTCTTCCACTTGATAATGTTTCAATATTAAAATTGTAAGATCCTAAGATTCTTTTAGTTACTCTTAAACTTAATTCATCATCATCCACTATTAATATTGTGTATTT
>CAVBMP010000006.1:0-2354 GCA_963596555.1 Bacteroides helcogenes | reverse complement strand
TGTAAATGTCAATATTAAAATGTACAAAAAAGGGAAAATAACTATGCACAAAAAGAGGAATAATGTATGTTCATATTAGAGCTTATTCTATATCATCATTTTCCTGCTCTAAAACATCTTTAGTTCTATAAGATTTTCCGTTAATATTAAAAACATAAGAATGATGTAATAATCTATCTAATATGGCATTTGCGAGTACTGCATCACCGAACGTATCTGCCCACTTACTAAAAGGTTGATTTGTAGTAATTATGGTAGTACTTTTTTCATATCTTTTATTTATTAATTGAAAAAGTAAATTAGCTCCCAGTTTATCAATAGGCAGAAAACCTACTTCATCAATAATCAGTACTTTATATTTTGTATATAATCTTAATCTATCATCAAGTCTATTTTCTAAATGGGCTTTTTTTAAATTAGAAATCAAATCATTACAATTAATAAAATAAGTAATTTGTCTGTTTTTGGCGGCTTCCATACCAATGGCGGTAGCCAGATGAGTTTTACCAACACCTGGACTACCAACAAAAATAATATTTTCTTTATTTTTTAAAAATCTTAAGTTTTTGAAATCTAATATTTGATCTTTATTAATAGATGGTTGAAAAGAAAAGTCATAGTCATCTAAAGTTTTTTGATAAGGAAAGTTTGCAGTTCTAACACAACCATAAATAGCCATTTCATCCAAATAATCTATTTCATAATTGGTTAAATCATATAATGCTTCAACAAAATCTTTCTTTTTATTATTAACCATATCTATATATTCATCTATGTTGTTTCTAAATTTGTTTAATTTCAATTTTTCTAGATTATTCAAGAGTTTATTATAATTACTCATTATTACTCTCCAATTCTATTTCTAAATTAGTTAAAATTTCATTAATTTCAGTTAACATAATGATTGTCTTGTTTAAATCTTTATTATTTAATTTATATAAATAATTAAATATTTTAATAGTAATATCGTTAGTTTTTTTTATTTCATTTAATATATAATTTTTATTCATTTAAATTCCTTCTTTCTATTTTATAAATTTATCTAGTAATTCTAAATTTTTCTGAGCTAAATTATTTATGTCATTTTCAGTTTTATATTTAATGGAACTAGATAAACCTTCTTTATAATGTTCTTCGTTATAATTAAACTTTTTATTTGAAATATTGTGTGAAGTTATTAAAACTTTGTTATAATATATTAAAAGTTTATTATCAACTTCATTTAATTTTACGGTTTGATTAATATACTTTTTAGGTACGGAATACTGAGAACCCTTATAATATACAAGTAATGTATTAGATACTTTGGCCGGAATCATAGTATCTAAATAATTATCAATCACTTGTTTATTCGGTAATGGTTTAAGGTATTCTTTTTCTATTCTAAATAAACTTATTGGTGTCATATTAGTAGTTTGATTAACCTCTAGATTTATTTGTTTATTTAATCTTTTAATAATATTTATTAAATCTTCTTCTGTCTCAAATTCATTTTCATATGGATATAACCAATTCATAAATCTATTACAAGATTCATCTTTACCTTTTGTTTCAGGACTATGAGGTTTACATTTTTTAGGTATAAAATCCATGTCTCTTGAAAAGGTTCTAAAACCATTTGTAAATTGATGTTCTGAATGATTAATAATACTAGACATATTATCAGTTAAACATTCAATTGGTACACCATTAATAATTTGAAACGATTCAATTAAACATCTTTCAACTTCTTCTAAAGTCATAAATTTACTATAAATAAATGTATGAAATCTAGAAGCACCTAAAGTTGTTGAAAATATATAGAATTCAAATATTTCATTATACTTATTATTAAGTTTAATAGGACCCTTCCAATCAAATTGTAGTTGCTTGCCATATTCAGTTTCAAACCTTACATGAACATCTACATTTTTTTGTATTAATTCATCGTTATGTTTTAATACATATTTTCTGAAATTTGAATATGACCCAATATTTTTATCTACATTCATAATTATATACATATAAACAGCTTTCTTATTTGTACCAGGTATTTTTAATTTTTCTTTAATTAAATCTTTGTATTTATCAAGTATAGATACTTTTTTCTTTTTTTCTTTTTCATTAATTAAACCTAAATATTGTTTTTTTATTGTTCTTCTGTCTATACCATATATTCTAGATAATTCTGAAAAATTAGGTTTTATATTTTCTGTTTTCAAGCATAACAGTTCTCCTTTCAAATTTCTCATTTGTCACCTCCATTCTAGAATAGAGTATAACAAAAAAGAATGTATTTTTTAAGGCTTATTACGTGTACAATTTTGTACATTGTAATATTCCTCTTTTTGTACATTCTTATAGTATCATTAACA
>CAVBMP010000005.1:0-3396 GCA_963596555.1 Bacteroides helcogenes | reverse complement strand
CATAACTGCATTTGGTACTGGTATTGGAGAATATTTTGATTTGTCTAAATTAAGATATGACAAAATTATAATAATGACCGATGCAGATGTAGATGGTTCTCACATTAGGGTATTGTTATTAACTTTATTTTATAGATTTTTTAAACCAATTGTTGAAGCAGGTCATGTATATGCCGCTCAGCCTCCATTATTCAGAATTATGCATGGAAAAACAAGAAAATATGTATTAAGTCCAAAGGAACTGGATAGTTATTTAGAATCTTTACCTGAAAATGTAAGGCAAAGAGCAGAAATAGCAAGAATGAAAGGTCTTGGTGAAATGGATGCGGAAGAATTAAATGAGACAACTATGGATATTGAAAAAAGAGTTTTAAGAAAAATAACTGTTGATGATTGTATTGCAGCAGATGCAATCTTTGAAAAATTAATGGGTGACGAAGTAGAACCTAGAAGAAAATTTATAGAAGAAAATGCAGGTTATGTTAAAAATCTTGATATATAGGAGGAAATAAATATGAATAACGAAGAAAAGAATATTAATGAAGAATTATTAAACAGAGCACTAGATAATGATAGTGATAATAGTAATGATTCTTTAACAACAGATAACTTGGATAATACTAATACATCAATAGCAGAAAAAAAAGACAATGAATTTAGTGGATATTTTCATGAGAGAGATAGATTAGATCATAATGATATAGTAAAAGAAGTAAGTACATCATTTATAGAATATTCAATGAGTGTTATAGCATCACGTGCTTTGCCAGACTTAAGAGATGGTTTAAAACCTGTTCACAGAAGAATTTTATGGTCAATGTATGAATGCGGATATACACCAGATAAACCTCATAGAAAATGTGCAACAACAGTTGGATATGTTATGGGACATTATCATCCACATGGCGATTCATCAATATATGAAGCAATGGTACGTCTAGCACAAGATTTTAATCAAAGATATATGCTAGTAGATGGCCATGGCAATTTTGGTAACGTCGAAGGTGATGGTGCTGCTGCAATGAGATATACTGAATCTCGTTTAGCAAAAATATCATTAGAATTATTAAAAGATATAAATAAGGATACTGTTGATATGGATGATAACTTTGATGTTACAAAAAAAGAACCAAAAGTTTTACCATCTAGATTTCCTAATATTTTAGTAAATGGTTCAATGGGTATTGCAGTAGGTATGGCAACTAATATTCCACCTCATAATTTATCAGAAGTTATAGATGGCTGTGTTGCATATATAGACAATCCTGATATAACAACAGATGAATTAATGCAATATATAAAGGGTCCAGATTTTCCTACTGGTGGTGTAATACTTGGAAATTCTGGCATAAAAAAAGCATATGAAACAGGTAGAGGTTCTATAACAATTAGAAGTAAAGCAACAATAGAAGAACATAATGGACATAATTGCATAGTATTTACAGAAGTTCCATTCGGAGTGAATACTATGGAACTTAAGAATAAGGTGGCCGAGTTAGTTCATACTAAGGTTATTGAAGGTATTTCTGATTATCATACAGATTTAAAAGATGGAGTAAAAATAACTATTACATTAAAAAGAGATGCTAATCCTCAAGTTGTTTTAAATAATTTATATAAGCATACTTCATTTCAAATTAACTATGGAATAATATTCTTAATGTTAGATGGTTTAACTCCTAAAACACTTGGATTAAAATCAATTATTTCTAAATATATTGACCATCAACGTGAAGTTATTATAAGAAGAACAAGATTTGATTTAAATAAAGATGAGAAACGAGTACATATATTAAATGGTTACAAAATAGCACAGGATAATATAGATGAAGTAATTAAAATTATTAAAACAGCAGAAACAGATCAAGAAGCAAAATTAAAATTGATAAGTAGATTTGGTCTTGATGAAATTCAATCGGATGCAATTTTAGAATTAAAATTAAGAAGATTAACTGGATTAGAAAGAGAAAAAATTGAAGCTGAATTAGAAACTTTATTAAAAGAAATAGAAGAATTAAAATCAATTTTAGCATCAGAAAAGAAAGTTTTAGATATTATTAAGAAAGAAATGCTAGAAATTAAGAATAAGTATGGTGATGACAGAAGAACCACTATCGATATGACAGCTGTAGATTATATCGAAGACGAATCTTTAATACCTCAAGAGGAAGTAATTGTAACAATTACAAATAAAAATTATATAAAGAGAATTCCAAAAGATACTTATAAATCTCAAAATCGAGGTGGAGTTGGAATAAAAGGGATGACAACAACAGATGAAGATTTTGTTGAACAATTAATTTCTTTAAATACGCATGATTATGTACTATTCTTTTCAAATAAAGGTAAAGTTTATAGATTAAAAGGTTATAATATTCCAGAATATTCTCGTGTAGGTAAAGGATTACCATTAATTAATTTGATTCAAATAGAAAAAGACGAAAAAATCAATACCATTATTAAAATTGAAAAGGATAACACATACAAATGTTTGCTTTTTAGTACAAAACAAGGTTTAATTAAGAGAACATTAATTAGCGAATTTGACAACATAAGACAATCAGGAAAAATTGCGATAACTTTAAAAGATGATGATGAATTAATATCTGTTAAAAAAACAACTGGTGATAATCAAATCTTAATGTGTTCTTCAAACGGAAGAATGGCGCGTTTTGATGAAAATGAAGTAAGAATTATGGGACGTACTGCGTCAGGAGTTAAAGGTATAAATTTAGTAAATGATATTTGCGTTGGTACAGAGGTTTCTGAGGACGATAAATTATTATTAGTTGTTACAGAAAATGGTTATGGCAAAAAAACTTCAATTTCCGAATATAGGGAAACAAAAAGAGGAAGTAAAGGAGTTAAAACCATTAATATATCAGAGAAAAATGGTAAAGTTATAGGATTTAAATCTACTGATAATGATAAAGATTTAATGATAATTACTGAAAATGGAATTATCATTAGAATGGATGTTAATAATATATCTGAAATGGGAAGGGTAACTAAAGGTGTAAAATTAATAAATTTAAAAAATAACAACAAAGTTGCTTCAATTTCTATTATTGATAAAGAACTAAATGAAGAAAATGAATAATTTTCTTCTTTTTTTAATAAATTATTTCCCGGGAAATAATTTTAACATTATATTATAAAATACTATGTTCCACGTGAAACATAGTATTTTATATAAAAATCATATATTATGATAATTTTAAATTAAAAAGTAAGTATCAACTGTAATTATAGTACTATAATGTATAATGTCATTGGTTTTCTAAAAATATATTTTTAAAAAATAGTAGTTATTAAATATAATATAAAAATATAGATTAAGCATTTTATAATTAACAAATTATTTCCCGGGAAATAATTTGTTAAGATAAAAAATAA
>CAVBMP010000004.1:0-2397 GCA_963596555.1 Bacteroides helcogenes | reverse complement strand
CTTAAATAATTATGATAATACTGAAACTAAAAAAGATATAAATTATATTGATAATAATTATTTGATTAATTTAAATGATGTTTCATTAAAATACGATGTTGAATTAAAAGATAATTGTTTTGACTTATTTAACTCATCATTTTACACTGATGAACTTAAATGGGGTACTTATCAAACTATAGTGAGTGATAATAATAACAAAATAAATTATGTTGTGGATATAGAACATGAAAAGGCTAATATATATTTTAATGATAAATTAATATATAGTGGTAAGAGTGGTAAATATGGAATGGATAAACTATGTAAATATAATAATTATTATATTACAAGTGAAATGATAGAGTTTTATGGTATGATAACTATTATTAAAGATGGTAAAATATTACTTAGATATCATGGCGATTATGAGGTTAATGATGGGGTGTTTACTGCATATGAAATGGATTATGATAATGGTATACTTAAAGTATATGATATAAATCTTGATAACTTTGAATTTAGTAGTACCACTATAGAAAAAGATTATTGTAGTGAAGAGGTAACTAAAAAATATAATAGAAGTTTCTGTTTTGAATAACTTATCTTAAGTTATTCTTTTATTTTGATAGTTTCTTTGTTATAATAAAGTAGATAAGAAAGAAGGAATTATAATGAAAATATTAAGTGTTAATGCTGGTAGTTCATCATTAAAATTTACTTTAATAGAGTTACCAGAAGAAAAAGTAATAATTAGTGGTACTTTTGAAAAAATAGGATTACCTGATAGTTTCTATACTATTAAATATAATGGTAATAAAGATAAAAAAGAAGTATCATTAAAAGATCATACTGATGCGGTAAAGTATCTTCTTGATGAATTAATTAATTATAAAGTTATTGATTCATATGATGATATTGATGGTGTTGGTCATAGACTTGTACATGGAGGAGATAAATATACTGAAAGTGTTATTATTGATGATGATGTACTATCTACAGTTGAAAAATTAGTACCTCTTGCTCCTTTACATAATCCTGCTAATTTAGTTGGTGTTAGAAGTTTTAAAGAAGTACTTCCAAATACTCCAATGGTTGCTGTTTTTGATACTGCTTTCCACCAAACAATGGATAAAGAAGAATTCTTATATGCAGTGCCTTATGAATGGTATGAAAGATATGGAGTTAGAAGATATGGATTCCATGGAACTAGTCATAGATTCATCTGTGAAAAAATGCATGATATGTTAGGTGAACATAAGAAAATAATTAACTGTCACATTGGTAATGGTGCTAGTATATGTGCTATTAAAAATGGTAAGAGTATTGCTACATCTATGGGATTTACACCAATTGCTGGGGTAATTATGGGTACTCGTTGTGGTGATATTGATGTTGGATTAATTCCATATGTTATGAGTTCAACTGGTAAAAAGTTTGATGAAGTTATGACTGATTTAAATAAAAAGAGTGGTGTTCTTGGACTTACTGGTGTAAGTAGTGATATGAGAGATGTTGAAGAAGGATATAATAATAGAGATCCTAGATGTATTACTGCTATAAATATGTATGCTAAAAGAATAGTAGATTATATCGTTATGTATAATGCATTACTTGAAGGAGCAGACTATATTACTTTCACAGCAGGTGTTGGTGAAAACTCTGATGTTATGAGAGATTTAATTATTAAGAGATTAAACTTCATGGGAGTAAAACTTGATCCTGAAAAGAATAGTACTCGTGGTATTAATGGTATTATTAGTAGTGAAGATTCTACTATTAAAGTATGTGTAATTCCTACTGATGAAGAATTAATGATAGCTAAAGATACATATGATTTGATAAATAAATAGAAAGAAGTAATTATGAATAATATTTATAAAGCAATTTATAATGAAATAAAGAAATATAAGAAAATCTATATAGCAAGACATATTGGGCCTGATCCAGATGCTTTTGGAAGTCAAATGGGGCTTAAAGAGTCTATTAAATTAACATTTCCAAGTAAAGAAGTTTGTGCAGTTGGAACAACTGTTTCAAGATTTAAATATTTTGGTCATGTTGATAAGGTAACTAATTATGATTATGAAAACTCATTATTAATAGTTGTAGATACACCTGATAATAAAAGAGTAGATATAGATAATTTCTTATCATTTAAAAATGTAGTTAAGATTGATCATCATCCTAAGGTTGATACATTTGGTCCAGTTGAGTTAATTAAGGATAGTGCTAGTTCTGCATCAGAATTAGTATTACTCCTTATTAACAATACTAAACTTAAGATGAATGAAAATATTGCTAGTAACTTATATACTGGTATAGTAAGTGATACTAATAGATTTTTAGTTAATGTTAATTCAGATACATTTTTATTAGTAAGTGAACTTATTAAAAAATATAAATTAGATATAGATA
>CAVBMP010000003.1:0-2565 GCA_963596555.1 Bacteroides helcogenes | reverse complement strand
CTATAATATAATTCTTTTCCAAATACTATATGATCCACTACTGGTATTGCCATTATCTTTCCGATTTCAAATAAACTTTTAGTTATCTCAACATCTTGATGGCTTGGAGTTGGATCTCCAGATGGATGATTATGCATTACGATTATAGAATATGCACTTTCTAATACAGCATATTTAAATACTTCTCTTGGATGAACACATGAAGTATTTATTGTACCTTTAAATAATAACTTGTAACTAATTAATTTAGATTTTGAATCTAAGTATATAGCATAAAAATATTCTTGTTTTTCATTTTTGAATAAATATTTAAAATAATCAAATATTAATTTAGAATTATTAAGTTTAACATTGTTTATATTAACCATATTCATTCTTTTAGATAATTCTACTATAGATAATAATTCAATTGCTTTAACACGCCCTATTCCTTTAATTTTAGTAAGAGAACTAATAGTAGAATCTTTTAATTTATCAATGCTACCAAGTTCATTTAATAATTCAATCGCAAGTGTTTTAACAGAATATTCACGTGTACCAGTCTTTAGTATTATCGCAAGTAATTCTTCATTAGATAAATTCTCTGCTCCATACTTAATAAACCTCTCTCTAGGTCTTTCTTCTTTAATTATATTTTTAATCTTTATATCTCTCATATTATTATAATAAGTCATAAAAATCAAAAACACTTCTTTTTTTGAAAAAAAGATAAATATTTTTTATCTTTCTTTTAACGCTTTTATAACATTACTTAATGTATCTGCTTTAATTATTTCTATATTATAATTATATTTATTTTTAAGACTCATTGCTTCATCATAATTACCACTTGGTACGATAAATACTTTAGCATGTTTATTAACTGCTCCTTTAAGTTTATATTTAACTCCTCCGATACTTCCTACATTACCATTTTCATCTATAACACCAGTACCTGATATTATATCTCCTTTAGTGATATCATATTCAGTAATTCTATTATATATTTCTAAAGCACACATAAGGCCTCTAGATGAACCACTTTCATTATCTTTGAAAACAAATTTTACTTCAGGATTGGTTTTAATATTTTTAAGTTCTGCTAAAGAAATACCAATAATCTTGTTTCCTTCATTAGAAACTAATGTTGATTCACATTCTATTATTTTGCCATCTCTTAATACAGTAATATTTAATTTATCCCCTACTTCATATTTATTTACTTCTTCTTTTAAGGAATCAAAACTTGTTATTTTGGTATTATTGATTGTCTTAATGACATCTCCAGTTTTTATATTTGTTTTAGCAATATTATAAACATATGTTACGGTTACATCAGTACTAGTTATTTCATATTTCATATTTGCTTCTTTAAATGCTGCGATTATAGCGTCATAACTAGTATCTTTTAAATATATTTTATCTCTATTTTCTATTTCTTTTTCACTTTCATCTTCAACTCTCATATCATCAAGACTTTCTATATCCCAACTAGGTATAATAAGTGACAAAAGCATATTTGGTATATTCGCAGGCATAGAAGTAACATACGTTAAATTCATACTTCCCTTTGATTCATAAGATGGTTCTACTATAATTCTGTCATCTAAATTTTCAAGTGAACCTGGTGTATATATCACATAGTCAAATCTAACTAAAAATAATGCCATAATTAAAAGTAAACCAATATAAAATTTATAGTTAATTTTAATATCTTTTATAATATATTTTTTTATTTTTTCTATCATAAATTTCTCCTATTAATAATATTATATCACAGATAGGAATAATTTATGAAAATAATAAAATCACTAATTTTAACCTTATTTTTAATAGTATTTGTATTAAATTTAGATATAGTTATAAATTCTACTTTAAGTGCAAGTCATCTTTTTATAACAAAAGTATTTGTATCGATTTTTCCTTTTATTATCCTTAGTGATATATTATATTATTTTGATTATGATTTATTTTTAAAAAAAATATTTGGTAATATTATTTCTAAGTTATTTAATGTTTCTAAAAATGCCTCTATTATTTATATTCTTAGTATATTAACTAGTCATCCAGGTAATGCAATATATATAAAAGGTATGCTTGATAATAAAACAATAGATGAAAAAGATGCAACTAAAATATTAAGAGCAACTTATTTTCCATCTATTGCTTTTGTAATTGGTTCTATTGGAATAGGTATTTACCACGATATTAAAATAGGTATTATTTTGTATTTAATAACATTTTTAAATAATATTTTGATTGGTGTTTTTTTAAGAGGAAAAAGGAAATGTAATGATATTGAATATGTAAAAGAAAATAAATTAACGTTACAAGAAACATTAAGTAATTCTATCTCAAAAGGAATAAATACATCTTATATAATTTTAGGAAACATAATAATATTTACTATATTAGTTAATTTATTAAATCATTACTTAGGTATTAATAGTACTATTTTAGCAATTATAAGTGGTATGCTTGAAATGACAAATGGTATTTTTATGATTGGTAATTTAAATATTAATTTAACCTATAAAGTCATACTCACTAGTTTTATTCTTAATTTTAGTGGTTTATCTATTATAT
>CAVBMP010000002.1:0-9905 GCA_963596555.1 Bacteroides helcogenes | reverse complement strand
ATATCAAATAAATTTATCATAATCAATAGAAAAATTAAAAAAAGTATACATTTAGTATACTTATTGAATATTATTGTTATTATCAACGTTTGTAAATTGAGGTTCATCTACACTAGGAATCTCTTGTTGAGGCATTGGTTGTGCAGCTGGTTCACTAGGTACAAATGTACTTGCAGGTGTTTCATTTACTGGTTGAGTTGCAACTTCAGGATTCATATTAATCATTGGTTCTTGTGGCATTGATTGTTGAGGCATTTGCATCGGTTGTTGATTGTTTGTCACAAATTGATTATTATTCATTTGTTGTGGCATTTGTTGTTGATTGTTTGCCATGAATTGATTATTATACATCTGAGATTGATTATTCATATTTTGATTATTATAATTATTGTTCATTCCCTGTTCTACTACTGTTGACTTATCAAATGCCATTATTAATAAACATATTGGTGTAAAGAATATTGTACATATTGCAAATCCAGTTGATTTACCTAATTTTTTAGCTATTTGATAATAAGCAACCAAAATACAAAAATAATTAGCAAATGGAATTAAACATAACCATCCTGGTAGGCCACCCATTTCAAGTAACACCCACATATTATAAATTGGTACTATTGGTGCCCATCCTGGTTTTCCAAATTTCTTGTATAGTTTAATCATTGCAATTAATGTAACAATTGTTACCGCTAATATAATTAACATCATAACAATAAATGTACCACCAGCAACAGCTCCCATAGTAGAATCAATTTCATCTATTGTTGAAGCACCATAACTTGCACTATAATCTCCATATCCATAATCGTAACTATAATCCATTTTACTTCCTCCTACTCTATACTATATAAAAAAGTATACCATTGCGATATACTCTTTGTCAATTTAATTTAAATCAAAATTAATATTTTCCTTACTAAGTTTTATCGTATAAATCTCATTAATTTTATAATCACCTTTTAATTTCACTGGTATATAGTCACTAGTGAATCCATGTAAATACCCATCTTGTTTAACTTCCTCTATTAAAACATCATCTTCTTTACCAACGTGATTTAAATAGTATTCTTTTTCTAATTTATTTGATAAGTCTATTAATCTTCTAACTCTATCTTTTTTAATATTGCCAGGTATTTTATCTTTCATTCTTGATGCTACTGTACCACTTCTATCAGAATATGGGAATACATGTATTTTAGTAAAACCAATTTCTTTACAAAAATCTAATGTTTCATTAAAATCATTTTCAGTTTCACCAGGAAAACCTACAATAACATCAGTTGTAAGAGAAATATCTTTTCTATTTTTTCTTATTTCATCAACTAATTCTTTAAAGTATTTTTTATTATATCTTCTATTCATAAGTTTTAACACATGATCACTACCTGCTTGTAATGGTATATGTAAATGTGATACAAATTTATTATTATTCTTAATAATATTCATCATTTTATTATCTAATTCAACTATTTCAACTGAAGATAGTCTTATTCTTTTAATTTGATCTATTTTAGATATTTCGTTTATTAAATCAGATAATCTTTTACCATCACTATTATATTGCCCAGTATGGATACCAGATAAAACAATTTCTTTGTGTCCAGATAGTGCAAGATCATTTATTTCCATAAGACATTTATTAAATTCTTTACTTCTAACTCTTCCTCTTACATATGGAATAATGCAATAACTACAAAAATTATTACATCCATCTTCTATCTTAATAAATGCTCTATGATGATGCTTATATCCTTTAATTTCCATATCATCAAAGTCAATATCATCTCTACTCATATCTTCAAAATCAACAATTCTTTTATGATTAGATTCATATTCTCTTAGATATTCTAATACTTTGTGTTTATTTTTATTACCTAAAATAATATCAGCATCAATTAAATCTTCTATTTCTGAATTTCTAAACTGACAAAAACACCCCATTGCGATTACAATGGCATCTTTATTGTTTTTCTTTATATTATTAATTACTTGTTTACTTTTATTATCAGCAGTATTAGTAACAGTACATGTATTTATGATACATATATCTGCATTTTCTTCTACTTCTTCATAACCTTTTTTCAAAAATAAATTTCTTATGAATTCACTTTCATAAGAATTTACTTTGCAACCCAATGTTTTTATTAAAAACTTTTTCATTCTAACGATAACCTAAACTCCTTAAGAATACTTAAGAATTCTTCTTCCTTTAAATAATTCTCTGGTGGAGTTACTTCCTTTTCTTGTATTTCTATTTTATTTACTTTAGGCGCACCACTACCTATATCTTCTTCTTTATATGTTAAAGAAATATTACTAGCATTTTTAACTAATTGTTCATAACTAATTATTGCCTTTTTCTCTTGTTCTTCTTCATATTTTTGTATAGCTACTTGATTGTCATTAAGACCTAAAGAATTCATTCTTTCTTTTGTTTTCTTTTCAAGTTCTTCACTTGATATTACTGCTTCTTCTTCCTCAGATGTTTCATAAGCATTTATAACATCATCATATGTTTTTACTTGTGGAATATTTACTTGTTTATATAGTGGTTCATTTTCTTTCATAGTATCTTCTTGCGTTTGTGCGATTAATTTATCTAAATCATCTAATATGTCACCATCATCTTCTATTTTTTCAATACTATCATCTATTTTACTATTGACTATTTTATCATTAATAGATGTTTCCTTTTTCTTTGTTTTTTCAGCATTGACTATTTCAAGATACTGCATCCTAGTTTTAATAAGTGCCATAATAAGCACAACAAAAATAATAAGCATTAATACCAAAAATATTATAAAATAATCCCCAGTCATAAATAAATCCATAAAATCACTAAAATTCTCCATTTTTATCCCATTCCTTTAAGTATTTTAAAATAGATGCAATTGTTAAAGGAACCGTTTCAGTTCTTAAAACATCATTACCAAGAGATGTTTTGATAAACCCCTTTTCTTCTAACATATCTTCTTCTATTTTTGAAAGACCACCTTCTGGTCCAAATACTAAATTAATTTTATCATGAGAATTTTTAGGTGTTAATACTTTACATATGCTTTTTACATTTATATTGTCAAGTGAACACATTATATTTACACCTGATGTACATTCAATATCTTTTGGAGAAATAATAGAATTTAACTCAGGCTTGGTAATTCTATATGACTGTTCAGTTGCTTCTTTAATGATTTTATTCCACCTAGTAAGTTTCTTTTCATAATCTTTTTTGGGTAACTTGTATTTACAATGAGCATATTCTACTACTACAAACTTAGTAATACCAAGTTCAGTACCATGTTTAAATATATAACTCATCTTTTCATCAACTAAGAAAGGTACATAGACAATAAATTCACTTTGGTCTTCTTCGCTCTTAAATATACTTTTGATATCGCAGGAGGTTAAATCTTTATTAAGAGAACAAATATAACTTGTCTTACCATACACAACAATTATTTCATCGTTTTCTTTCATTCTCATAACATTCTTTATATGATTAAAATCATATTCATGCAAGTATAAAGTATTATCTTTTTTACTTTTAGAAAAATATTGTTGCATACATTCCTCCTTATTTTAGAATTACTATAGTCTCACCTATATTAAAATTATTTAATTTATAACTTAAAACTCTTTTATCTGATTTTAAATATTCATGAGTAGATTCTTTTAACACACCAGTTCCTTTACCATGAACAATTACAATCTTTTTAGAATCTATATGAACACAATTATCAATAAAATTTTTAACCATCGCTATAGCTCCATATCTATCATAACCATGTATATCTAAATGAGGAGCGTTATATAAAAATGGATCAATAAATTCTTTCATAATATCACTCTTTTCACCTTAATTATAATAAAAGACTAGTTAAATTACAATACCAATCTCTTAATCAAAATTTCATCTTGAAAAATTAAATCTAATCTAAACAATCACCTATTTTTCTTTTTCTAACTATTCTATCATACTTTTATCTTTTTTTAAATATTTTTGCTTTTAAAAGAATTTTCTTATAAGAAAAAAGCAAGTAATCAATAATTACTTACTTAATGCTGCAACTAAGTCAGCTTTTTTCATAGTTGATTTAACTTCAATACCATTCTTTTCACATTCAGCTTTTAATTCAGCTACTGTTAATTTAGAATAATCTTTTTTAGCTTCTACAGTTTTTTCAACTTTCTTTTCAACTACTTCTTTTTCTTTCTTAGGAGCTTTTCCTTCTAATGCATCTTTAGAAATTTGAACTAACTTAGTAAATTCTTCTGGTGCGAAGATAGCAAGTTCACTAAGCATTTTTCTATTAATATCAATGTTTGCTTTCTTAAGACCATTAATGAATTTAGAATAAACTATATCATTGTTTCTACAAGCAGCATTGATTCTTGTAATCCATAATTTTCTAAAATCATTAGCTCTTTTCTTTCTATCATTATAACTATATGCTCCACTATGGAATAATTGTTCTTGAGCAGTCTTATATAATCTATGTTTACTTCCAAAGTATCCTTTAGCTCTCTTTAATACTTTTCTTCTTCTATTTTTAGATACTACTCCGCCTTTAACTCTTGTCATCTTGTACCTCCTACTTTACTAGTCCTTTGTATCTTTTAGCATCTCCGCTACTAAGTACAGAACCCTTTCTTGCTTTTCTATTGAAATCTCTAGATTTCTTTCCACTATTATGATTAGCTCCTACATGTCCTATTTTAGTTGAACCTGAGTTTCTAACTTGAATTTTTTTACTTATACCACCATGTGATTTCATTTTTGGCATATTTTTCTTCCTCCTTTATTTTTTTGGTGCTAAGAATAGTTGCATACTTCTACCTTCCATTTTAGGCATAACTTCTATATCTGCAACATCATTTAGACTTTCTGCAAATTTCATTATCACATCACGACCTAATTCTGGATGTGCAAGTTGTCTACCTTTGAATCTAACAGCAACCTTAATTTTGTGTCCCTTTTCTAGATAATTTCTAGCATTTCTAGACTTAGTATCAAAGTCACCCTTATCAATAGTGACACTTAATCTATACTCTTTCATTTCTAGATTTTGTTCCCTTTGCTTCTTTTTTGCTTCTTTTTCTCTTTTTTGTTTCTCATATCGAAACTTATTATAGTCAATAATCTTACATACTGGATTCTTAGGATCATTATTCAATAATACTAAATCAAGTCCAGCAGCTTTTGACAAAGTTAATGCATCTGATATATTCTTGTTGCCCATCTTTTCTCCATTAGGTCCAATTACCATTACATTAGGATAAGTTATTTGTTCATTAATTTGAACTTCGTTTTGCTTAGCTATTGCTAACACCTCCATATTTTCATTTAAAAAAGTGGATCTAGAGTCCACTTTAAAAAACTTTTTTATAAGATAAATAAGCTTTTTACCAATACACTATTGTATCTGGTGAAGAGTGGATCTCTTTCTTTCTTTTTCAACATCTAAGATTATATAGTAAATATATGTGTTTGTCAAGTAGTTTATGATTAATTTAATCAACTAATATTGAATACCCCATATTACTTTATGTTTTGCTTCTTTACCACATACAACACAATGTTCATTTTCACAATGTTCATTTTCTAAAATACATCTTGATTTAGTTCCTCTTATCTCTTTCATTTTAAGTTCGCATTCTTCATTACCGCACCATGGTGCTTTAACAAATCCAGGATGATTTTCCATTATATCTTTTACTTCATCAAATGTTTTTGCTTCATAAGTTTTAGATTTTAAATTATTAAGTGCTTTATTATAAAGATTGTTTTGAATAGTATCCATTAGATTAATTACTTTATTTGTGACATCATTTAATTTAATTGTTTCTTTTTCTAATGTATCTCTTCTAACTAAAGTAACACAATCATTTTCTAAGTCTCTTTTGCCTATTTCTATTCTAACAGGTATACCATTAACTTCTGCTTCAGCAAACTTAAATCCTGCTGATTTATCAGAATAATCTATATAACTACTTATCCCTTTAGATAATAATGATTCATTTATCTTTTTAGAAATAGATATAAGTTCTTCATCCTCTTTAATTGGTATTATAACAACTTGTTTAGGTGCTATTTTAGGTGGTAAAACAAGTCCTCTATCATCAGAATGTGACATTATTAAAGCACCCATCATTCTTGTAGAAGAACCCCATGATGTTTGATAAGCATATTCGAACTCATTATTTTTATTTACAAACTTTATATCATAATTCTTAGCAAACTTTTGTCCAAAATAGTGACTTGTTGCTGACTGTAAAGAAACACCATTTTGCATAATAGATTCTATAGTTAAAGTATATTCTGCTCCTGCAAACTTTTCCTTTTCAGTTTTTCTACCAGTTATAACAGGTATTGCTAAATAATTTTCAAAAAACTCTTTATAAGTTTCTAACATTCTTCTAGTTTCTTCTTCTGCTTCTTCTCTAGTAGCATGAACAGTATGTCCTTCTTGCCATAAAAACTCACGTGTTCTTAAAAATGGTCTTGTTTCTTTTTCCCATCTAATAACACTACACCATTGATTATATAACTTTGGTAAATCTCTATATGTTTTTACTGTACTTCTATAATAATCACTAAATAATGTTTCACTAGTTGGTCTAAAAGCAAGTCTTTCTTCTAGTTTTTTACTTCCTCCTTCAGTTACCCATGCTACTTCTGGAGCAAAACCTTCTACTAATTCTGCTTCCTTTTTTAACATACTTTCTGGTATTAATACTGGTAGATATACATTCTGATGTCCTAATTTTTTAAACATAGAATCCATCACACTTTGTATTTTTTCCCATATTGCATAACCATTTGGTTCTAATATTACAAACCCTTTAACAGATGAATAATCAGCAAGTCTTGCTGCTTTTACTACATCAGTATACCACTTAGCAAAGTCATCACTTCTTAAAGTAATCTTATCATTTTTCATATTCTCCTCCTCAAAAAAAAGAACAGTACATAAGGAGTCATAATGACGGTACCATCCTTTATTTAACTTACTTTAATATAACGGTTCCCCGGACATGATTAGTGTCATATAAGAAGATAGGAATTAATAAATATTATTACTAGTTCTCACTATCCTAGTTTCACTTTAGATAAGGGATTTATTAATATTTCTTCAGATTTATGTTTAAATTTTAACAAATGATATTTAGTTTGTCAATATTTACACTAAAAGTGTAAAATTATATTTTTTTTAGCATTTTCTTCTTCCATTAAATAATATATTATGCTATACTTGATAACTCTTGGAGGTGTTATAATGAATTTTATAAATATAATAACTAAAATAACTGGTATTAGTAATTTCTATTTATTAGCAGCTATTCAATCATTAGTAGTAATATTATTATTAAAATTAATTGAGAAAATATTACAATTTATTAATAATAAATTTAATAAAGATGATAGAAGAAAATATAAATTTAATAAAAGAACACATTTATTAAATAATATAATTAATATAATAATATTAATAATTATATGGCAAGATTATTTCAAAAACTTTCTTACATTAATTAGTTTTATATCAGCGGCGTTAACTTTTGCATTAAGAGACATAATATTAAATTTTTTCTCTGGTATATATATTAAATTAAATAAACCATTTAGTGTAGAAGATAGAATTGAAATAAATGATAATATTGGGGATGTTATTAATATAAATTATCTTAATTTTGAATTATTAGAAGTTAAAGAAGAAGAAAAAGGAGAACAAAGTACCGGTATAATAGTACAAATACCTAGTTCTAAAATATTTAGTTATGCAGTTAAAAACTATTCAAAAGCATTTAAATATATATGGAAAGAAATGGAAGTTAATGTTCCAGTAGATTCTGATATTGAAAAAACTAAAAAAGAATTATATAAAATTATTAACTCAAATGAAACATTAAAAAAAATCCCAAACAAAATGAAAAATCAATTAAATAATATAGTTGGTGAATATAGAATATATTATAATAATTTAGATCCAATTATCTATACAAGTGTTGTAGAAAATCATGTTAAATTAACTATTAGATTTTTATGTCATCCTAAAAAAGTAAGAAATATTGAAAGTGATATTTGGAATAAAATATTAATTGCTAATAAGGATGGTAAAATTAAATTATTTATAGATTAAAAAAAAGAGAAATATTATTTTCTCTTTTTGTCTGATTCTAATTTCTTTTCCATTTCCTTAACTACTTTTAAAGCTTGTTTTCTTACTTCATCAGCAGCTTTCTCAACAACAGGAGTCCCTTTTTCTAAAGCATATTTGTATAAATCTTCTGCTTTAACTTTGATGTCTTCTGCTTTTTCTAAAGCAATTTTTTGAACTTTTTCTTTATCTAAAGTTGCTAACTCTGCTTGAAGAGTTTCAACTTTATATAATAGTTCATCCTTAACTTCATCAAGATCTACTTCTTTTGCTTTATTAACTAAATCATCTAATTTTCTTTTTAATACCTTTCTTGTATTTTCACCACTATCTGGTGCGAATAAAAGACCTAATCCCGCTCCAATAGCAGCTCCTGCGATAAACTTTCCAAGTCCACCTTTTTTACTCATAATCTTCATCCTCCTTTTTAGTTTTTCTTTTTGGTTTCATTATTTTTTTTAATTTTGATGTTACAAAACTTAAAATTGTTTCAGTAATAACACCAAATCTATCTGACGTAAAATTAATTACATTAAATAGCCTATCAAATGAACTCAACTTCTCAGTAACATCATCAATTAGTTCATCTACTTTAGTAATTGTAAACATTAATTTAATACCCACTATTATAGATACTATTAAAAGTACTATAAGTAGAAAATATATAATTATTGGTAGCATTTCATTTAGATATTCCATTATTAATCCTCCTTATCATACATTGAATCAATTAGATTAAATAAATCATGTTCTAGTGTGCTATCTGATATTGTATCATTACTAACATCTATTGTTTCTTTTACTTTATCTTCTAGTTCACCTATTAATACATCAGGAGTTTGTTCTTCAACTTTAGAAATATAATTTTCTATTTTATTTGCTTTAGTATTAATAGCATCTACTGCATTATTAATATCATTAATACTTTCTTTGATAGTATTAGTTGATAATTTATTCATTGTGTTTAATGTGTCTTCAAGATCATCTTCTAATGTTCCATATGCTTTTTTTCTTACTGAGTCATATGTAGTAGCACTATCACTAGTAACAACATTTTCTTTTTCTTTAGCCTTAGCAACAATTTCTTCTTTTCTATAATCTTTATCTAAAATACCATATATTGGAGATATAACTGGACTAGGTTTAAATACCTTAGGTTGCTCTACCTCAACAGGTTTTTGAACTTCTTTTTTATATGAAGAGGTTCTTGACTCATAATCCATTACATTTCTTCTTGGAGGTAACTCTTCATCATCAAATTGTGTAAAATTAAATGATGATTTCTCCGGTTTAAATAATTCTCTTTCATTTTTATATGTTGATTCTTCCTTAACAACTTCCCTTTCAGGTTTCTTTGGCGTTGCAGGCTCATCAACATACCCAGTAATCTTTATTTCTGAAACTCTAGGAGTATCATCAACTTCTTCTTTTTTTATTTCTCTTTTAAATTCTCTTTTAACTGGTTTATCTATTTTAATATCTTCATCTGCTTCTTCAATATATTCCTCATCATAGAATATATTCTTTAGTTTTGTAAAAACTCCCATTTTGCACCTCTTTCTGACAATTTATTCTTTTTCCTCATCCTCTTCTATATATTGTAAAATATTTTTAGAATCATTTTTACTATCAGGTTGTGGAATACTATATACAGACTCTTTTGAATCTAAATCATTCTCTCCAATATATTTTTCAATGATTATATCGTTATACTTTATAGAATTTAATATTGAGATACTTCTAGAT
>CAVBMP010000001.1:0-3740 GCA_963596555.1 Bacteroides helcogenes | reverse complement strand
CGTTATAGTTATTATTTCCCATAATAAACTCCTTATATTTATTAATTCTTTTTAATACTTTTAAATCCTCTTTCTTTAAGTCTTCACTTAGTAATTTATCTTGTGGATTATATTTATATTCAATTTGATTATAATAATTTGCGATAAGTAACCCTAAGTCCCTATCAACAAAATATCCATTTTCAGTTACAAATCCCTGAGGTGCATTTCTTAAAACACCAATTTCTTCCATAGTAAATATATCATAATGTCCTTTATATGACATATAGATACAATTATTATGTATTAATGCTGCGCATACTATCTTACCATATTTCTCTATATCCATAATACCTCACAAAGATAATTCATCTTTATTCATAAATTCTTCAAATATTTTATCATAATCATCAACTAGAGAACTATCAAATGTTCTACAGTAACTAGATAATTTATAAAATATCTTACTTTTATTTTCTTCATCTACAAATTCTAAACTCAAAATAGAATCAAATATTTCACTTATAATTCTTTCATTTCTAATATTATTCTTTATCACATCATCAACTATATTAGATAATCTTTTTAATTCTCTTTTTGAGTTTATTGACACTTGCTTAAATAATTCTAATAATTCTTTATCTATAGGTTCTTTCATAATAAAATTATATCATAATTATCCTCAATCTTATCAAAAAAGTAGTCTTACAACTACTTATAATTTATCTTTGTATATTTAGTGAGGATTCAATATTAGGATTATAATAATTTATTATACTACCCTTTTCAACATATCCAACATAACCATTAAATCCATTTATTTTCTTTGCTACTCTGTTTTCTGACAACAAATTGTTTGAAATTCTATCTCTTAATTCAGCATCATTAACTAATAGATCCATTTCACTATATATTCTTGTTGCTTTAACCATGTCTTTTTCTGGAAGATATACTAAATATATATATTCTCTGATATAATTATTTGTTTTACTAGTTGGAATTATTAAAAAACTACTTCCGTCTTTTCTAACAAATGTATTAAAATATGTTCCATTTTGTAAATAAGGAATATTATTTTTAATAAGTATATTTCGTCCTGCAACTGAACACATTTTATTACCATTTTTATTTTCAACTGGAACTCTTTTTATTCTATCTTGAGTTATTTTTTTTAAAGTTTTTTGTAAAACTGGTATAGGACACTCTTTTACTTCAAATTCTTTTTCTTCAGTTTCATAACTTATATCATGATGTTCATTTGAATAAAATTCTTGCTTGTCTTGTCTACAAAAACAAGTAAAACCACATTTATTATTTTGTTTATAGCAAACATCCCATGTTAATTCAACTGCATATAAATTCCCATCAAGTTCAACTATATTCCAACTATGATGACCTTCTCTGTTTTGATAGTAGCATTTAATACCAAGTCTATCCATAGCCTCTTTAAATATAACAGCATACCCAGAACAAACACTTTTGCCTGTTATAACACCTAATAAATTTCTAGAAGCATCTCTTCCATTATAAATATTCTTATCATAATTTGAATATTCGCATATCCTCATATATACAAACATACATTTTTCAAGTTCATTCCATAATGGATTTATTTGTCTTTCTATTTTTTCATAAAAATTAATTATACTAATCAGTTCTTCTTTAGAATAATATGTTCTTCTTTGATAATATTCATTATTAAACTTTTCCTTCGAAGTATCTAATCCACCCATAATACTAATAGTGACATTAGAATTAAGTTTCATTAAATCACTTGATTTTAAACCTTTTGTATTATTAAAAACTATAATTATTTTTTCGTTTTTTGCCCTATTATTTATTTTTCTTATTGTTTCATCAGTTAATGGTGAATTTATTTTAATCTTAGTCATCTATATCACCTATTTCATTATAATAATCATCCACAACTGATAGTTCTACATCACTATTATTTTCAAATAAGTTTTTATTATTTAAATACTGTGATTTACTTATAGTGATTTTATTATATTTTTCCATTTCTATTCTTTTAAAATCAACTGAAATTGCTTTGCTTATATTTAACTCATTACAATTTATATCATATATTTGTACTACATTTCTAGCAGTTACCTTATCAAATTTCTTTTTTATTAAATTAAAATCAATTTCAGTATTATCTATAAACAATTCATCAATTGAAAGATTATTAAAATAAAGATATAAATTATTATTCGAAAAATCACAATTATATAATTTTAAAGTTTTTAATTTAGGTAATGAAGACAATATTATCATATCATTTTCTCCTATTGTCATATTGCATAAAGATAAATTTTCTAAGTTTGGAAATTTATACAAATCATTTAAATCAACTGTTAGTATTTCACCATCAATATCTAATCTATTTATTGTAAGTTCGGTACATTCATCTATATTTTTCAATGAAAAAACATAATCTTTTATACTTTGTGTAATCATTTTATTATCACTCCTATGATAATTATAACACAATTTTCTATTATTTTATAATCAACTTTAATTTAAGTTTTATAGTAATTTTACTAGATTCATTTAATCTTTAAAGTCAAATTCATCATTTAAATCCTCTTCAAGAATTTCATCATAATCATCTGCTAACTTTTTATTAAACTTTCTTGCATAACTTGATAATTTATGAAATATTTTTCTCTTTTTATCATCTTCAATAAATACAATACTTAATATTCTATCAAAAAGATGACTTATAATTTTTTCACCTCCGTTCTATTAATTATTTTTATTTCATATTCTAATTCTTTTAGACTTCTGTTTGGTGTTGGTAAATCTTCTGGTATAGTGCCACCACTATTTCTTACTGTATTTTTAATCAAATTTATCATTTTATTGACATCAATAAAATGATCAAAAACATTATAATTACTATTACTATAGTCTTCTATTGCTTTTTTTAATACATTTGAAAATCGTTATCATAAAGAATATTCTAATACTTCTATTATCTTCCTTTTTATGGACTATAAGTATCAATTTGTAATTTATCATTCTTAATTCTAAACATAATACTTCCATCTTCATCTGTTCTATAGATTTTAGAATCACTTAAAGTATCTAATACACTCTTTTTAGGATGACCAAATTTATTATTTTTGCCTACACTTATAATTGAATATTTTGGCTTAATATGACTAATAAATTTTTCTGAAGAAGATGTATTCGAACCATGATGCCCCACTTTTAAAATATCAACATTATCAAGATCATATTTATCTATTATTTCTTCTTCCACTTTCTTAGGAGCATCTCCCATTAGAAGAATTTCATAGTTTTCAATTACAAGTAATAAAACCATACTTAAAGAATTCTCATCACTATACTCACTATTATTCAATGAATAAATTTCAACATTATCTATTTCAAGATAATCATCATATAAAATATTTCCATTAGTTTTTTTCTCGCAATTATTAATTTTTCCTTTATTTAAATAAACATTCTTTACACTAAAATTATCAATTAAACTCTTAGAATTACCACAATGATCCGCATCCCCATGTGTTAAGAATAAATAATCTATCTTATTTATACCAATACTTTTAATAAATGGTATTATAGTACTTTTTTCAATATCAAAATTTCTATTTTTAAGTTCCCACTTTTCTCTTTTATAAGTAATACTACCACCAGTATCAATCATAATACTTTTATTGTTTTTAGTTCTAATTAATAAAGAATCTCCCTGTCCAATATCTAAAAAATAAAGAATTGTATCTCTATTAAAC